>JBILPO010000276.1:0-3562 GCA_044373805.1 Pelobium sp. | reverse complement strand
TGGTTCTGAAATTGTAATGGCTTTACGTTCTGGTAGAGCAATTAGATTTAATGAATCTACAGTAAGACCAATGGGTAGAACTGCAACCGGTGTAAGAGGAATCAGACTTTCTGGACCTAAAGATGAGGTGGTAGGTATGATTAGTATAGAATCATCTGAAAGTACTATTTTGGTGGTATCAGAAAATGGTTACGGTAAACGTACTGACGTAGATGATTATCGCGTTACTAACAGGGGCGGAAAAGGAGTGAAGACCATTAACGTTACTGAGAAAACAGGCGAGCTGGTTTCTATTAAAGATGTAACTGATAAAGACGATTTAATGATCATCAACCGCTCAGGCATAGTGATTAGAATTGCGATGAGTAATCTTAGATCTATGGGTAGAGCAACTCAAGGAGTAAGATTAATTAAACTTAAAGGTGACGATTCTATTGCTTCAGTAGCTAAAGTAGAACATGATGAAGAAGAAGAAGTTGACGTTGAAAGTTTGGTTTTAAACCCAGATGAAAACGATATTATTCCAGCTAGTGATACTATAGAAGAAGATGAAACAGATGAAGAAGAAGATGAAACAGACGAAAATACCTCTGATGACGAAGAAGAAGAATAAATCAATTTAAAAACTAAAAAAAGTTAAAGAATGAAAAAATCAATTTTAAGCTTAATCATGCTATCTTTCTTTTTTGTTGCTATGGCACAAAAAAGCGAGATAACCGCGGCAAAGAACAATTATGCTTTGTTTGAAATTGGCTTACAAACTAAAGCTTCAATAAAAAAACAATTGGAGACTTTAGAATTGGCTAAAGCAAACACAGAAAAAGCTATTCTTAATGAAAAAACCAAAGATTTACCTGAACTTTGGGCCTATCGTGGTGTTATTTATTCTTCTATAGCAGTAACAGATACTGTGAACAAAAGCAATGCAGAAGCAGCTTTTAAAACAGCACAAGAAGCTATAACCAAAGCAAAATCTTTAGATGCTAAAAGCGAGTTTAAGCAACAGATAGAAAATGCTGAAAAGAATTTAGCTATTATGATGCAAAATAAAGGAGTGGCTGCATTTGCTAAAAAGGATTATAAAGAAGCATATAATTCTTTTAAGTTTATTTCAGAGGTAATGCCTAAAGATTCTTTATTTAGCATGTATACTGCAATTGCTGCAAATAGTGCTCAACTTTATGATGAGGCTATTAAGTACTACTCAAAAACTATTGAAATTAATCCAAAAAACCCTTCTTTATACCAAGAATTAGGTAGAATTTATTTAATTAAATCTGATACCGCGGCAGCCTTAAAAGTTATAGAAGCTGGTAGAACGGCTCATCCTGAGTATATGGGTCTGGTTTACGATGAATTAAATATCTATTTAAATAAAGGCGAAGCGTCTAAACAAATTGCAAAAATTGAAAATGCAATAGCAAAAGACCCAAAAAACAAAACGTTATTATTCGTTGCCGGTGTAGCATATTCTGCAGCTAAGCAGAGAGATAAGGCAGAAGCATCTTACAAAAAAGCTTTAGAATTAGATCCTAATTATGCCGATGCTATTTACAACCTAGCTATTATTTACATAGATAGAGGTAATAACTACATTATAGAAGCTAATAAATTACCAAATAATAAAGCGTCTGAAGCAAAATATAATGATCTAAAGAAAAAGTTTGAAACAGAATTAAGCAATGCCATACCTTTATTAGAGAAAGCAAGAGAATTAAATCCTAAGGATGTAAATACCTTGACCACTTTAAGAGAGGTTTATGTGAAGACTAATAAATTAGAGAAGGCTACTGAAGTAAAGAAAGCTTTAGAGCAATTGTAAAATACACCACTTGATAAGTAGAGAGTCCCGGATTAATTCGGGACTTTTTTATTGGTTTAAATGTAGATGACTAATGTGTATAGCAAATAGGCTCAAGTTAAATGAATTCATCTCAAAAACTCCTAGTTTCGAATCTACTATTATCCTATCAAAAGATTAAATATTAAGCTTTTAAACAATAGAAGTCTAATTAATTCACTGCATTGTTCACTTCCCGCTTTATAATTTTTTGAGTAAGATAGATGAGCTTTAGTAGGGCTAAATCTTAGTTAAAGGTGTCTTTTATTTTGGTGACCTTTCCTAACCTGACTTTGAAACCCATAAATAGGGCGGGCCTTTTTGTCGTCTTTTCTTAACCACCTTTTATCCAACTCTTACATCATCAAAACCCAATTCAAGTTAATAATACACGGCTCTTGGTTGTTTTTAGATGGATTAATTTGTTTAGGAATTATATTGGCTTCAATATATTTTCCCCGATACAAGGTTAAAATATAACAAACAAAAAAGTCCAAACACCATGCTTGGACTTTTATTAAAATGAGTTTGTCTTTTTAATCTTTCTTACCTCCAATAATAGAGAAGCTTACATAACGTTTTGGATTCGCTTTAAAGTCTACCATTAATTTATCTAAGTTGCTTGCTGCATTGTTTAAATTGTTGTATAATTTTTCATCATTTAATAATAGGCTTAAAGAACCAGTACCATTATTTATTTTAGCAATTGAGGCTTGTAAATCTGCTACAGCTTTATTGGCATTATCTATGGTTTCTTTAAAATTAGTCTTTGCCATTTGATCAGAAAGACTATTAAAATTATTTAATATCGAGTTTATCTTCTCATTATTATTTTTCAAATTTGCCGATATTGATTCTGCGTTAGCTAATATTTTATCTATCCTTACGGCTTGAATACCTACAGCTAAATCCACTTTTTTAGAAGTAGATTCTAGGGTTTCTAAAGTTTTAGCGATACTTTCAAAACTTTTATTTACATTTTTTTGAAAGTTAGGATTTAAGATAAGATTCACAGAGGTTAAAATAGAATCTAAACGAGAGATGATCATTTGTGCTTTCTTTTGCACAGGTTCTACTTGCTCCATTAAATTCATTTGCACATTTGCATTTAAGGTGTCACCATCAAGGGCATATTGTAGGCTGTTCCCTAAATCGAAAACTACGGCCTTACTCCCTAATAAATCGGTGCTTTCTAATCTTGCGATGGTATTTTTTGGAATAGCGTATTTGGGATTAATTTTAAACTGAGCAATAATTTGTCCGTTGGGTTGAAGCGTTAGTTCAGATACCCGTCCTATTTGGTATCCATTGACTAATACAGGTTTTGATATGGCTAGTCCTTCAACCTTATCATATTTGGCATAAAATTCATTTTCACTAACAAAAATATCGTTTCCTTTTAAAAAGTTGTACCCTATAATAAATATTGCAATAGCAAATGCTGCTAAGATTCCTACTCTTGTTTCGTTTGAGATTTTCAAATTTTTTACGGGTTTAAGCAATTAAATAATCATTATCATCAAGATTCTATTTGCTTCTTATAATTGATAATTGCATTAAGTAGATTATTAATAATCGCCTCCTGACCTTCCTCTGAGTTGATGTATTTTTCTTCTTCGGGATTACTAATAAAACCTATTTCAGTTAAAATTGCAGGCATTCCTGCTCTTTGTAACACTGCTAAGCCTTGCTCTTTAACCCCACGATTAATTCTACCTTCTT
>JBILPO010000274.1:0-3573 GCA_044373805.1 Pelobium sp. | reverse complement strand
CAGAGTTACAATGGGAAAGAAAAGCAACTTTTAATGCTGGTTTTGAATTCTCTACCTTTAAAGGTCGTTTTAGTGGTGCTTTAGAATACTATAGCTCTTTAACAAGTGATTTATTTCTTAACAGACAATTGTCTAGAACAACAGGTTACTCTTCTTTGACTTCAAACATTGGAGAGTTACAAAATAATGGAGTTGAAGCTTCATTAAATGTAGATGTTCTTAGATCTCAAAATTTTAATTGGTCAGTAAACGCTAGTTTAACTTACAACCAAAATAAGATTAAAAAATTAGTTGGTGATCAAAAAGAAATTATTGGAGGTGTTACTATTAACAGAGTTGGGGAGTCTATCAATTCATTATTTGTTGTGCCAACAGCAGGTGTTAATCCAGCAAATGGTGCTCAACAATACCGTAAGATAGATGGAACTATTACTGAATCATATAGCGCTTCTGATAGAGTTATTGTTGGCCAAACTCAAGTTCCTTACTTTGGTGGATTTGGTACTACTTTAAGCTATAAAGGCTTGACATTGAATACATTTTTCAGTTTTGTGAGAGGTAATAAAATCTTCAATAATGATAAAAGTAACGTTATCCAGCCAGGATATTACTATGATAATTTAGCAGTAGAAAATCTAAGAGAATGGCGTAAACCAGGTGATATTACAGACGTCCCAGGATTTGATGATACCTATGAAGATGGAACTACTCGTTTTGTAGAATCAGGAAATTTCTTAAGATTGAGAAATGCAACCCTTTCGTACTCTCTTCCTAAATCATTTTTACAAAAAGCTAAAATTGATAATGTGAAATTATTTATTCAAGGACAAAATATTTACACCTGGCATAATTTTCAAGGATATGATCCTGAAATATCTACAGGTATAAATAACGGAGCTCAATATCCTGCATTGAGAACCTTTACCGTTGGGTTAAACTTTGGACTATAATTTAAATTATTGAATTATTAATATTAATATAAACAAGATGAGATTTAATAAGATAATTACAGTTAGCGCACTCACCTTATCGATGATGTTCGCGGCATGTAGCGATGTCATAGACGTTGAGCCGGAGTTTCAAAAAGATGGCTCCCAAATTTTTAAAAATTTAAATGATTACGATTTTGCCTTAACGGGTGCTTATGCCTTGTTTAGACAAACTGGTTACTTTGGTAGTGGTGGTCAAACAACAAGTACTTGGGCAAATCTTCCTGATATGATGGGAGATAATCTAGTGCAAACAGGTGAAGATTTAGCCAACTGGCAACCACAAACTAATTGGGTTTTTAGTACAGCTGAATCTGACGTAGAAATTGCTTGGATAGCAGCTTATTCTGTAATTGCTCAGGCCAATCTAGTTTTAAGAGGTTTAGATGAGTTTTCTTCTGTTGATGCAGCTAGAACTAATAAAATTAAAGGTCAAGCCTTGGCTATAAGAGCAATGGCTCATTTTGATTTGCTTCGTTTTTGGGCTGAAGAATATGACAGAAACTCTACAAAATTAGGTATTCCTTACATTGAAAGCGTAGATGTTGAATTGAAGCCAGCCAGATTAACGGTTAAAGCAAGTTGGGATAAAATATTAAAGGATATGCTTGCAGCAGAAACTTCTCTAGCCACAGTTACTGGAATTAATACATCAACTAATAAGTCAAATCTTGATGTGAATGCAATAAGAGGTTTATTAGCTAGAATGTATTTATATTCTAAAGAGTATGCTACAGCAGAAAGCTATGCTTCTACTGTTATAACAGCCGTTCCTTTGGCATCTAAAACAAGTTTTCCAAGTATTTGGAAAGATGCTTCTGTTGCAGAAGTTTTATGGTCTGTTTCCTTTAATGCAGGCGAGGGGTCTCCATCAGCAGGAGTTCATTTAGCTTCTTCAAACCGTAATAGATTTCGTCCGGCTGCTGCTTTAGAGGCAACTTATGATCAAGCTAATGATGTTAGATTTGCTCCTTATTTTGCAACAAGAAATTCTGCTGGAGGTACTCCAAGAAGAATTGTGAGTAAATTTTATGGTCGTCTTACCGCAAATGATAACCTTGTAAATTGGAAAGCTTTAAGAACTGGTGAACTTTATTTGATTAGAGCAGAAGCCAGAGCAAGACAAGGTGCTGCTAAAGAAGCACTTGGTTTAGCTGATTTAAATGCTTTAAGAGATGCTAGAATTACAGGTTATACTCCAGCTTTATTAGCAGGAACAGCTTTACTAGACGCTATAGAGTTAGAAAGAAGAAAAGAATTAGTTGGTGAGGGTCATAGATGGTTTGATTTAAAAAGAACATCTAAAACTATTGCAAGGACCGAAAGAGCATTAACCTCTACTGCTTTAAATTTGGCTTCTACCTCAAAATACTGGACTTGGCCAATTCCACAAGCTGAAATAGATGCTAATGCAGCCATTAGTACTCAGCAAACAACAGGCTGGAATTAATAAATAATTTAATACAACATTAATTAAGGGTTTCAATTCTAAATTGAAGCCCTTAATTTTTTTTAATTAATTGCAATACCCTGTTTAGTTTAACAAGGTTATCTTTTCTTCCCTACATTTGTATTGTTTTTTTAATTTCGTTAAGCTTTATACTTTCAGCTTTTTAAACTTTGCCCACCAATTTATTTTCTGCAATTTTGTTTTCCTACAATGATTAAGAAAGAAACCATAGATCGTATTTTAGAAACTGCCCGAGTAGAAGAGGTGGTGGGAGATTTTGTGCATTTGAAAAAGCGAGGAACCAGTATGATTGGTTTATGTCCTTTTCACGGAGAAAAGTCGCCTTCATTTCATGTGTCTCCTTCTAAAGGGATTTATAAATGCTTTGGTTGTGGTAAAGGCGGAGACTCGGTAAGGTTTATCATGGAACACGAAAAATATTCGTATCCAGAAGCTTTAAAGTACGTTGCCAGAAAATACAATATTGAGGTTGAAGAAACTGAGGTTACGCCAGAGTATCAGGCAGAGGTAGATAGAAGAGAGAGCTTATACATTGTTTCTAATTATGCGGCCAAATTTTTTGCTGATAAAATGTGGAATAGTGAAGCGGGCAAAACTATTGGACTAAGTTATTTTAAGGAGCGTGGTTTTAGAGAAGATATTATAAAGAAATTTGAATTAGGCTTTTCGCCTGATGATTGGAACGCTTTGCTAGACGCAGCCGTTGCGGATGGGTTTAAACAAGAATTTTTAGAGGAAACGGGCTTAGTCATCAAAAATGATTTAGGTAAAATATACGATAGATTTAGAGGGCGGGTAATGTTTCCCATCCATAATTTTACGGGTAGAATTATTGGTTTTGGTGGTCGAACGTTAAAAACAGATAAAGCAGTTCCTAAATATGTAAACTCACCAGAAAGTGATATTTACCATAAATCTCAAGTACTTTATGGGCTTTTTCAGGCTAAGAAAGCGATAAGAGATTTTGATAATTGCTACTTAGTAGAAGGTTATGCCGATGTATTATCTGTACAGCAAGCTGGTGTAGAAAACGTAGTGGCTTCTTCTGGGACTTCTTTAACGGTTGAGCAAATTAGATTGATTGGTAGGTTCACCAAAAGTGTAACCATTTTG
>JBILPO010000273.1:0-3604 GCA_044373805.1 Pelobium sp. | reverse complement strand
GGAGATTATGTCAACAATTGCAATTCATAACCAAGCCGCATCCCATCACGATGATCATGCACATGCTCATCACAAAGAAACTTTCTTAACTAAATATGTTTTTAGTCAAGATCATAAGATGATTGCAAAGCAATTTCTGATTACAGGTATCATTATGGGTGTAATAGCCATGGGAATATCTATACTTTTCAGAATTCAACTCGCTTACCCAGATGAAAGTTTCCCATTATTAGAAGTATTATTGGGCAAGTTTGCTCCAGAAGGAAGATTAGACTCTAACTTTTACTTGTCATTGGTTACCATACATGGTACTATCATGGTATTCTTTGTATTAACGGCAGGTTTAAGCGGAACTTTCTCAAATCTTTTAATTCCGCTACAATTGGGAGCCAGAGATATGGCTTCTCCATTTATGAATATGCTTTCTTACTGGTTCTTTTTTATAGCCAGTGTAATCATGTTGTCTACTTTCTTTATAGAAACTCAACCAGCAGGCGCCGGTTGGACCATTTATCCACCACTATCAGCATTGCCTCAAGCTATGCCAGGTTCAGGTTTAGGGATGACAATGTGGTTAATATCTATGGTACTGTTTGTAGCTTCTTCTTTAATGGGTGGTATCAATTATGTTTCTACGGTTTTAAATATGCGTACCAAAGGGATGGATTTATGGAAAATGCCATTAACCATATGGGCATTCTTTTTAACTGCCATAGTAGGTATTTTGTCTTTCCCTGTATTGGTTGCCGCAGTAGTGTTATTAATTTTTGACCGTAGTTTTGGAACTTCATTCTACCTTTCAGATATCGTAATTCAAGGTCAAGTATTACCTAACGAAGGCGGTAGTCCAGTTTTATGGCAACATTTATTCTGGTTCTTAGGTCACCCAGAGGTTTACATCGTTTTAATGCCAGCTTTAGGAATCACGTCAGAAGTAATTGCTACTAATTCACGCAAACCTATTTTTGGTTACCATGCCATGGTTTATTCATTAATTGGTATTACGGTCTTATCATTTATTGTATGGGGTCACCATATGTTTGTAACTGGCATGAATCCTTTCTTAGGGGGTGTATTTATGATTACAACATTAATTATTGCTGTACCATCTGCGGTAAAGACTTTCAATTATTTAGCTACTCTTTGGAGAGGGAATATAAGATTTACTCCAGCTATGCTTTTTGCTATTGGTCTAGTTTCTTTCTTTATTTCTGGAGGGTTAACCGGTATTTTCTTAGGAAATGCTGCTTTAGATATCAACTTACATGATACATATTTTGTTGTAGCTCACTTTCACTTGGTGATGGGATCTGCAGCGATATTTGGTATGCTTTCAGGAATTTATCACTGGTTCCCAAAAATGTTTGGTAGAATGATGAATGCTAAACTAGGTTATTTACATTTTTGGCTAACTTTTATCTCTGCTTATTTAGTGTTTTTCCCAATGCACTTTATGGGATTAGATGGAGTACCTCGTAGATACTATGCCTTCACTGAATTTGAATCTATGGCCGAATGGTTATCAGTTAATAAATTTATTACCTGGGCTGCTATATTAGGAGCTGTTGCACAAGTAGCATTTCTTTATAATTTCTTTTATTCTATATTTTTTGGTAAGAAAGCAACGCAAAATCCTTGGGAGTCTACAACTTTAGAATGGACTACTCCGGTAGAACATTTACATGGTAACTGGCCTGGTGAAATACCAACTGTTTATCGTTGGCCGTATGATTATAGTAAGCCTGGTCATGAAACCGATTTTATTATGCAGACCACACCTCACTCTCAAACAATGAGCTCTAATCTTGCACATGATTTCGAAGGAAACGAGGAAGCAGAAAGAATCCAAGGTCAATGGGATACTGAACATAAAAATATCAACAACACAGAGGAAGTAAAGTAACCTATTTCTTAGTGTTTTACATCTATTGGGGTATCTAGTATTTATTTACAGATACCCCAATTTATATCTTAGCAAAATGTATTCTAAAGCTGAAAAGCGATTTTTAAGAATTAATTTTATATCCATAGTGTCGCTCTTCTTGCTTATCCTAGCTGGAGGAATAGTGAGAAGCTCGGGTTCTGGCATGGGATGCCCAGATTGGCCTAAATGCTTTGATCAATATATTCCACCAACAGATATTGCTCAATTACCAAAAGACTATCAAGAGAAATATGTTTTAGAGAGATTAGCTAAGAATGAGCGCTTTGCTAAGCTATTAGATAAAATGGGCTATAACGATTTAGCTTTTAAAATCAGAAATGATGAAAGTATTAAAGTTCCAGAAGAATTTAATCCTGTTAAAACTTACACAGAATACATCAACAGATTAATTGGGGCTCTTACAGGTATATTTTTAGTATTGACTTGTTTTTATGCCTGGGCAATTAGAAAAATAAGAAGAAGGGTTTATTGGATAAGTTTGGCGAATTTATTTTTAGTAGTATTTCAAGCTTGGTTAGGGTCAATTGTGGTTTCTACCAATTTAGTAGCTTGGATAATTACCATACACATGCTGGTTGCAGTTCTTATTCTTGCAGTTGCTATATATACCTATCATGATATAAAGTCGCTTAGAAATGAATCTTTACTTACTAAGAAAGCGGGTACGTTGGTTAAATTCGTGTCGCTATTTACTGTGATCCTTTCAATTGTTCAAATCACTGTAGGAACAGAAGTTAGGGAAGCTGTAGATGCGGTTCAAGATTATTTTCCAGAGTTAAAAAGAGGAGAATGGTTAGATGAAGTAGGTAGAATTTTTGTTTACCACAGAGATATTGCCCTGCTGGTATTATTACTAAACGGGTTGTTATATTTTCTTTTGAAACGAAAATCTATACAAAAAGAAGTAATGAATACAGCTCACTTTGTAGGATTGCTAATTACCTTACAAATTGTTACAGGTTTTGCCTTAAGTAATTTTGCTTTAGTGCCTTGGGCACAGGCTACTCATGTTTTGTTTGCTACGTTACTTTTTGGAGTACAATTTTATTTGCTGTTAATTTTTAAGAATAAACAAGATTTTATTAAATAAGAAATAGTGGGGACGTTTTTAAAAGATTTTAAAAATTTAGTCAAATTTAGGTTGACATTATTAGTGGTTTTCTCTGCTTCTATTTCATTTCTTATTGGAACGGATGGGGATATTAGTTGGGTAAACTGGCTCAAATTAATCATTGGTGGTTTTTTGGTGACATCAGCTGCTAACGGTTTTAATGAGATTATTGAGAAAGATTTAGATAAATTGATGACTAGAACTGCTGATAGGCCTCTGCCTTCTGGTAGAATGAACAATGGGCAGGCTTTGGTATTGAGTTTATTGATGGGCATTTTTGGCACCTACTTGTTAGGGAGTCTGAATTATTTAACGGGGATACTCTCTGTTTTTTCTATATTATTTTATGCGTTCATTTATACGCCTTTAAAAAGAAAAACTCCTATTGCGGTTTTTGTTGGAGCTATTCCTGGTGCCTTGCCTCCTTTAATTGGTTACGTGGCAGCTCATGGTAAAATAGATCATATTGCATTAATTCTATTTGGGATACAATTTGTGTGGCAATTCCCCCATTTTTGGGCTATCGCATGGGTATTAGATGATGATTA
>JBILPO010000272.1:0-3614 GCA_044373805.1 Pelobium sp. | reverse complement strand
AGAAATTGAGGATCATTTCTCTAATGCCCCTACAAAAATTTTTATGGCTAACATTCAGAATGTTAAGAGACTTAAAACATTGTTTTCTACTTATAAACCACAGGTTGTTTTTCATGCTGCGGCATTTAAACATGTTCCAATGATGGAAAATAATCCTGCGGAGGCTATTTTAACAAATGTCTTAGGAACCAAAAATTTGGCTGACATTTCTCTGGAATATAAAGTAGAAAAATTCATTATGATTTCTACAGATAAAGCTGTGAATCCTACCAATATTATGGGTGCATCAAAACGTTTGGCCGAAATGTATATACAATCCTTAAATTTTCATCAAGCCAGAGAACTTCCTATTGATGAAATTCATCAAATAGCGGGTTCTAAAAATAGCAATACAAAATTTATAACTACCCGGTTTGGTAATGTTTTAGGTTCTAATGGATCTGTTGTTCCCCGCTTTAAAGAACAAATAGAAAGAGGAGGTCCAATAACCATTACACACCCTCAAATTACCAGATTTTTTATGACCATTCCAGAATCTGTTCAGCTAGTGTTAGAAGCTTCTGCAATGGGCAATGGTGGAGAAATTTTTATTTTTGATATGGGAAAACCTATCAAAATTTTTGACATGGCAATAAACATGATCAGGCTAGCTGGTCTTACTCCTGATAAGGACATCAAAATTATTTATACCGGCTTAAGGCCAGGAGAAAAACTATATGAAGAGCTTTTAAATAAAGAAGAAAGTATCATACCCACTCATCATTCAAAAATTAAAATATCAAAAGTAATTAATTGCCATTTTTACTATGTAAAGAAGGTAATAGATGAATTAATAGCATTAAATGAGTTAGATGATAACTTACAAATGGTGAGGAAAATGAAAGAAATTGTGCCTGAATTTAAAAGCAATAACTCTATCTATAATAAACTAGATAAAATGGTACTGAATTAGTGAAAAGTCTTGATAAATGTCAAGTTTTTACCTGACCAATCTCAATAAAAAAATAAGCAATAAAGCTTTTATTTGTAATGTGATTCAACAAATGAATCTTATTTACATCTACTTTGGGAAATTTTATACTATAATTAGGTATTGAAGGGTGAGAATTAAAGTGTTGTGAATTTAAAAATTAATTCATTTTAAATTTATAAAGGTTATGAATAATGGTGAAATTGTAGAGCTTGTAATTCGTAGAAACAACCTAAGCATAAGCGAATTATCAAGAAGGCTTCATGTAAGTAGAAGATCTATTTACAATTGGTTTACGCAACCAAATTTAAGTTTTGATATTATTTGTAAAATTGGAGATACCTTAGGTTATGATTTTTCTTCTGATTTTCCGGATTTATTTAATGCAAGAGAGAACCGGATGATTAAATACATACCGGCAGATAGAAATTTAGAAGAGGCGCAAAACTCTGCCAGCTATTGGAGAAGTAAGTATATTAATCTACTTGAAAAACATAACGAAATTCTAAGTTACAACCCTGTAGCATCTCAATATGTATAAAACTTAAAATTAAAATAAAATTTGAAACCCTAAAAAAGGAATAATATTTCCTGTTTTAGGGTTTCTTTATTTCAAAAAAAAATCAACAATAAATATTGTTGATTCTCTTAATATCAATTACTTAAATTAATACTTTAAAGTTCTGATCTTAGACTCGTTAAGTACTATAATTCGTCCGCTTTCACCTACATCTATCAATTTTTCGGTTTTAAACTCTTTTAATGTTCTAATCATTGATTCTTGAGACGACCCCACCACACTTGCTAAATCTTCTCTTGAGATATCAATAATGTGTTTTCCATCTTTAATATCTTTAAATTTATCTATAATTCTGGTAATTCCCTGGGCAACTTTTTTTCTTAAAGAATTGTAAGCCATGTTAATTAATATCTCTTCGTTCTCACTCACATTATTAGATAAAATGCTAATAAACTCACTGGCTATGATAGAATCGCTATGTACTTTTTGTAAAAACTCTTCTTTAGGGATTAAAATTAGAGAAGCATCTTCTATTACCCTTGCACTTTTACTATAATTAGCGTCTTTAAATATCTCTGTATATCCAAAAAAGTCTCCTTCAGTGTAAATGCCTGTAATGAGTTCTTTACCATCTTCGTTAATTAAGAATTCTTTTATTTTACCTTTCTTTACATAGTATAAAGCAGACGGACGCTGCCCCAAAGTGTAAAGCATATGTTTTTTCTTGTAATGTTGATGCTCATGTTTTTCCTTAATGAGGTCCATATTTTGCTTTTTCTGACTGACAATATTTTTAAAATCAGTAGTTGTAGCAGCTTCATAACTATGAAATTTTCGCTTCAGATTTTCATTTTTCAATAACCTTATGCTTATTGAATTTAATAAATCAGTTACATTAAAGGGTTTAATCAAATAATCATCAGCTCCTAAAGTCATCCCTTTTCGTTGATTCTCAAACTCGGCACTTCCAGTAAGAAAAATAAAAGGAATAGCAGATGTTTTTGGGTGATTACTTAAAATATGAAGTACCCCATACCCATCTAATTCAGGCATTTTGATGTCACAAATAATAAGATTAGGATTTTCTTTTAAAGCTAATTCAACACCTTTTTTTCCATCAGTTGTACTTACAACTTTATAACCGGAAAGATTAAGTAAAAGGAATAAGTCTTCATTTAAAGCTTCGTCATTTTCAATAAGTAAAATTTTTTTCATAGAACATTTATTTAATGAACTTAAGGTTAGGTTTAATAAACATTAGTAGGTAGTATATTTTTATTTATGAAATAAATAAAATATATTCTAATATATATTTATTATTCAGGAAAACAAACTAATCTTAAACTTAAATCTCCTAATATTAATTTATAAGAAATAGATAGGTAATTAATATTGATTGATTTTTTACTGCTTTTATATTTATTTACAATTTAGTTTTTTAAAAATACCATATAACAATTAACAGAATATTGATACTGATCAGTTAAACTACTGACTATCATCACTATCTCTATTTAAATTAATTATGGTTCAGCTTTAAACATTAAGAAGGGAAAAAAACCTAAAAGAAGGGGAGGATTATAATTTGGATATCTTCAGAAAAATGGAAATTCTACATTCTTGATTTTTCAAAAAACACTCTTAAAAAAAAAGTCTGGCAAACTTTAAAGCCAGTGAACAAAAAAAGGGGTATCTTAATAATTTAAGATACCCCTTTTTAATATAAATGATATGGAGTTAATCTTTAATGAATTTTAAAAATTCTGGATCACCATATTTTTGGGTGACTTTTACAAAATAAACCCCTTTATCTAAATTGATTACATCAATTTTGTTGCTATTTTGGTTCTGTAAAACATTCTGACCAGCCAAATTATAAATCTCTATTTTATTAACTGCAAATTTAGCTTCTATATTTAACGTTTCTTTTGTTGGGTTTGGATATAAAGAAATAGTAGTTACTTTTTTCTTTTTACCAGTAATTGGAGAAAAAATATCCCTTATAGATAATACTGGTGCTACGTTATCAAAAACAATATTATCTATATAAATAAAATTAGTAAGATCTAAAAGGGCTCCTTCTAACCCAACTAATTCCCAATTTGGAAGAGTAGCGGCAAGAGT
>JBILPO010000271.1:0-3616 GCA_044373805.1 Pelobium sp. | reverse complement strand
GGATAATGCGTTTCTTCGAACACATCCAGCGTAGCTATTTCAATTTCAGAAAGACCTTGAAATGCTGAAATTTCATCATGAGGATAATCTTCTATAACTAGAATATGATCGAACAAGGAATCTGTAATGCCCGATTGCTGCTGAATATCTGCCAGCGAATAATATTGAAAAGGAATACTTTCAATGAATCGTTCTGAAGTTTTCTGAATATAATGCGATATGGAAATATCATCACTAACATGAAAAGCGAACGGAATGGTATTTATACACATTCCAACAATTTCTGTGGCATTTTCCACAGGTATTTCACGTCCGGAAACCGTAATACCAGTAATAACTTTATTTGTTTGGTTATACCTGGCAAGCACTATTCCCCAGATAGAGTATGCAACGGTATTGATGCTAACCTGCAATTTCGAGGCAATTTGAGCTAGTCGTTTACTTAAATCTTTGTCAAATTTTGTATGGAGAGATATTTGTCCTGACTGAACATTTTGCCCGGAAAAACCTGATGGCAACCCTGTAATTGCAAAATCATCAGATATATTTAAGTGACGTTTCCAGAATTCTATGGCTGCTTTTGGGGCTTGCTTTTCTAGCCAGTTTAGCATCTCTCTAAAAGATACAGGTTGCGCCAGATTTAATACCTTACCATTATGCAGTGAATTAAAAATGGTAAATAACTCCTTAATTACTATAGCAAAGCTCCACCCGTCTAATATGACATGATGAAATGAAAGTATGATCCTTGTTTGATCACCAAGGTAAAAAAGAGACGCCCGAAACAAAGAGTCCGTTTGTAAATTAAAATACCTTTTCTTGTCATCATCACAAAATTCTTGTATGATCTGGTTTTGACGGATGGAATCAAAATTGCGCAAATCACGAACTACTAATTCCGGATTTTGTTTTTCTAATACCAATTGAATGGGCCTAGTACTCCTATCTGCTACAAATCGGGTGCGAAGTGCTTCATGCCTTTCTATTAATATGGATAAACTTTTTAAGAAAATATCCTGATCTACAAAGCCTATTAATAAAAATGAATATTGTTCAAAATAAGCATAGGTATCTTTATCACGAAGAACGTGGAAAAGAATACCCTCCTGTAATGGGGTTAATATCTGAACGTTTTTTACCTCCATTCTTTCCTAAAGTAAATTGATGATTCCTTTTATTTCTTCTTTATTTATGCCTTTGAAATCAAAATCCACTTGTTTGTTTTCAATACTTTTTTCTTGTGCTAATTGCTTGATTGTTTCGCGTAAACATTCAAAATAATGGTGTTGCAGTTCCATAATCTCTTCCTTTTCGTAAAGGTAATTATGGTAAGATATAGAAATTTGCAAGGTGCCATTAATGATAATTAAAGAGAATAATACCAAACTTTGTATATACACCAAACCTCCAATATTTTCCTGCAGTTCTGTTAGTGGATGGATATAAAAATCCTGATCTTCTTCTATTGCCAACTGCCCCAAATAATTAAAAGTGAAATGAGGTTCTGCATCTGCGGTTAATGCAGAAGCATTTCCTGAATATTTATTCAACAAATAACCGGAGCCATTATTGGGAACATGAGTTATAGAATTTTGTATAGTATGAATTTTCTCTACAACTGAAGTCTTTTCATCATAGTTTAGCTGAAACGGATATTTAGTGGTAAACCAACCTACTGTACTGGAGAAAATTTCGGAGTTTTGCATAGCATTACGACCATGCGATTCCAAATACATAATGGTTTGGGTGGAGTTTTTCCAAAGATAGAAAGCTTTGCTTAAAGCCGTCAGTAAAATACCCTGTGTGCTAACTTGTTCCGTCTCCATGCTAAGCAAAGCATTGGTTTCATCAATAGATAGAATGGAGTTTAAAGAGCTGTAATGCTGATGTACCTGTTCGGTATACCGGTCATTAAACATAGACCTTTTATCTAAAGCTTGCTCTATATTTTGCCAATGCTCCTCTTCAGTTTCAGAAAAACCGAGTGCTGCTTTTTGTTGTAATTGTAATGACCATTGTTTAAAAGATGCCGATGGACTTAATATAATCTGTTCTGCATTTTCCGAATCATAGAGACGCGTTAAATCACCAAGCAGAATACGCCAAGAAACGCCGTCTATAATCAAATGATGGGATACCAAAAATACCAAATCATGATTGGCAAAACGAAGGAGCAAACAGCGAAATAAAGGTGCCTGATCCAACTTGAAATTTTGTTGCCAATAAGCAGTTTGTTTAATAACCCAGTTGGTCTCTTGTTCCGTTGATATTGCGGTACCATCCAATAAGACAAAATAGTCAACTTTTGTATCAGCTGCTAACACCTGTTGGGTAATTTCATCGCCAGAAACACAATAAATAGCCCTTAACATAGCGTGATGTTGCCATATTCGATCTATACAATACTCCAGTTTTTCTGCGTTAACTTGATTTTTTGAACCTAACAGAATAGATTGATTGTAATGAGCCGAATTGTTTTGGCAATCTTTAAAAAATTTATATTGAATTGCAGTTAAAGGAATAAGACTTCCTGTATCGAGATCCTTATCTTCATAAACGGTATTTTTGTTTAAATGAAGTGCCAGTTCAGCAATGGTTGGATATACTAGAATATCACGTACACTGACTTGCAAATCATATTCACGTAAACGGGAAACTACTTGAATAGCCTTAATAGAATCGCCACCAATACTTAAAAAATGATCGCTTATACCTATGTCAGGTCGATGTAAAACTTGCTGCCATATATCAGCCAAAAGTTTCTGCTGGGGGGTTCCTGGCGCAACAAAAGTTTTTGACTTCAGTCCATTAACCTCTTCGGGCGTTGGCAAAGCATCCCTATCTAATTTGCCATGTATCGTAAGCGGAAAGACTTCAACAGGCAAAATGTGCGCAGGTATCATGTAGGATGGAAGCTCTTTTTGCAACAACTTAAACAACAAATCTGTATTGTTATCAAGAGCATTTGTTGGTATATAATAAGCTATAATTTCGGGTGTGTTACCTGCCGACATTATTGTTGTGATGTATACGTCCCGTACTTGAGAGGACATACGAAGAACATCTGAAATTTCTTCCAATTCGATTCGATAACCCCTTATCTTAACCATAAGGTCGTTTCTTCCAATGAAATTTATGTCACCATCTACTGTCCAATACCCTAAATCTCCAGTTTTGTACAGAATAACAGCAGGGTCAAAAGGAGATGGAATAAATTTTTCTGAGGTAAGTTGAGGATTACCTAAATAACCAGCGCCAACAGTTTTGCCTCCGATGTGAATTTCACCCACAATTCCTACAGGGCATATTTGATTCAGATTATTTAGAATACATACGGAAGAATTATCAATGGGTTTGCCAATCAATATGGTATCAAATTTTTCGGGCACTTTCCAAACAATACATCCAACAGTACATTCCGTAGGTCCGTATTCATTATAGATATTGATTTGTGAATTTATAGAACGTAGAATCTCAACATCATGAGGTAATAGTGCCTCTCCGCCAATTATACACGTTAATATTTTACATTCAGAAATAGACAGATGTGGCAATAACCTGATATGTGAAGGTGTTAGTTTTACGGTATCAACGCCGGCGGTACCATCGAATATTT
>JBILPO010000020.1:0-12324 GCA_044373805.1 Pelobium sp. | reverse complement strand
AAAGAGAAGCCCCAAAATTTTTAACCTCTGCTATTCCAAAAGCTGTTTAGGAAATTAATTTTTATAATTGCGTAATGATAAGTTTAGGCTAGTTGTTACGCAATTTTAATTTAAGATATTGTCAATTAATTTTATCAGTTTTTCATAGGTTTAAACCTCAAGAAAATCAATTTAGCCTTAACTGCACCATAGGCTTTAGTATCTCTACCCAACGCATATACATTTGTGCAGATGGATGAAGTCCATCAGAGGCTATCAAGCTAATATTGATAGCTGCTTCTCTAGAAATAGGAGTAATATCTAAATAATTAGCTGACATTTTACCTGTTTCCTCTTTATTTATGGCGTTATAAGCATCAATTTCCTTAGCAATTTGATCGATTGATCTTCCGCTCTTTTTAGCAAAAGTAGTTACGCCCCAATCGGGTATAGAAAGTACAAAAACTCTTTCTGGTTTTGCTCCTGCATAGTTAATGGCGGTTTGCAAAAGCGCTATAAATTCCTTTCTATAAATTTCTATGTCGTAATTTCTGTACTGATTGTTAACCCCAATAAGTAGTGTTACAAAATCATATTTGGGATTTAAAGGCGTGACTTTGATGTTCTGAATAAGCTCATCGGTTGTCCAGCCAGTTTTAGCTATAATTTTTGGTTCTTCAACAGCGTGAATATCTGTTTTTAGAACTTGCGCCAACTGATAAGGAAAAGAGCCGTTTTGAGTCACAGACTCGCCAATAGTGTAAGAATCACCCAGGGCTAAATAAGTATAAGTTTTCACTGATGATATAGGTTTAAAAGTAACTGGATTGGGATTTTGAGCATCATTATCTTTTTTTACGCATCCACTGCCTGTAATAACCAAAATGAGAACAATCAATAAAGATTTCATATTTCCTTTTTTAAACCAAATCCATACCAAACAATACGGATATATGCCCTTTAAGGATTTCTTTTACCTCTAATAAGTTTACTGGTACGCCTAACTCTCTTTGCATAGAGGTAACATCTTTATCGTCTATTCCACAGGGAACAATGTTTTTGAAATAATTTAAATCAGCATTAACATTAAAAGCGAAGCCATGCATGGTTACCCAACGGCTGCAACGTACACCCATAGCACATATTTTTCGGGCTTTGTTGTTATCAGCGTCAAGCCAAACTCCAGTAAAGCCAGGATATCTGCCTGCAACTATTCCGTAGTCTTTAAGTGTTAAAATTACGGCTTCTTCTAAGGTTCTAAGGTAAAGATGGATATCGGTAAAAAAATTATCAAGATCTAAAATTGGATAGCCCACTATTTGCCCCGGACCGTGATAAGTAATGTCTCCGCCTCGATTTATTTTATAGTAAGTGGCTTGTTTTTCCTTTAATGCAGCATCGTCTAAAAGTAAATTCTCTGACTTACCACTTTTACCCAAAGTGTAAACATGAGGATGCTCTACAAAAATTAAATAATTAGGTGTGAGCTCTTCTTCTTCGGGTTTATTCCTGTTTTTAATTTTAATGGCAATGGTATCAGAAAAAATTTGCTCCTGCTTATCCCATGCTTGCTGGTAGTCTAGCAAACCCCAATCCTCAAATTTAACTTTTATATTTTTTATCATTTCTCAGCAACGTAACCAACCATGTAACCGTCAAACCTATTATAATGTACAGTATAAAACTCTTTAAAATCAGATTTATCTATTTTAGCTTGCACTACCCCTTTATCTAAATAACTAAACGCCTCTAAATGGATATGATTTTTAAATGAAGTTTCTTTCTTTCCATTTAGTTTATACAAAGCCTCTTTTGCACACCAACAGGCATATAAGTGCTCTATCTTATGCTCTTCTTCAATAAAACTAATTTCTGATGGGCTCATAAATTTATTTTGAACGCGTTCAATTTTAGTTTTGATGATCTCTATATCAATTCCTACTTT
This sequence comes from Pelobium sp., assembly GCA_044373805.1. GTDB lineage: Bacteria > Bacteroidota > Bacteroidia > Sphingobacteriales > Sphingobacteriaceae > Pseudopedobacter. The sequence continues at coordinate 10,400 of JBILPO010000020.1, read as the reverse complement.
TTTTGTTTTACTTACCATTACAGCGGCATATTCATGAGAATGGCTTAAGGAAATATGATGAGGATGATTAATTAATATTGGTTTTCCATTTTCATCTGCCTTGCAATCAATATATTCATCAGTATGAAGCATTTTTCTGAGTAATACCCTGGTAGCCAACCAATGTAAATTTCTTTTCTCTTTACTTAAAGACCGCAGTAAGATTAGCTCATGTTCTTTAAGTTGAAGTTGCTGTTCTAATTCTTCCGGTGTTTCAGTAATTTTCCATAATGCTATGGATGTATCTTGATTGATATTTTCCTGAAAAGTAATGGGCATCTTTAAAATTATAAAATATCTACAATATTATTTTAAATAAATCATATTTTAGACAAAAGCAAAAATTAACCATGATACTTTCTGATCAACTGATTTTAAAAGAAATAGAAGCCGGGACAATTGTAATTGAACCTTTTAAAAGAGAATGCCTAGGCACCAATTCTTACGATGTACATTTAGGAAAATACCTGGCCTGCTACAAAAGCCGAGAGCTGGATGCAAAAAAACATAATGAAATTGAACATTTTGAAATTCCTAAAGATGGCTTTGTGCTGCAGCCCAATACCCTATATTTAGGTGTAACTTTAGAATATACCGAAACGCATAAACACGTTCCTTTTTTAGAAGGAAAGTCAAGTACTGGCCGATTAGGGATTGATATTCATGCCACAGCAGGAAAAGGAGACGTAGGTTTTTGCAATACTTGGACCTTGGAAATATCAGCCACTCAACCAGTTAAAATTTATGCAGGTATGCCTATTGGTCAGTTAATTTATTTTGTAGTAGAAGGAGAAATTGAAACCATGTACAACACCAAAGGGAGTGCAAAATATAATAATAAGACCACCAAACCCGTTGAAAGTATGATGTGGAAAAACCAATTTTAGACGCTGTTTACAGAAATATAAAACATCAAACATTTTAGAATAAAGGAAGTTTCTCATAACAAGAATAAACCATTGCTATAGAAAACAATCTACGTATTATGAAAATAAAATATTACTGTGTAATTTCCATGCTATTGGTCTCTATAGGGCTATTTGGTTTTATTAGAGATGACGAAGCTTTAAAAAAATTCTTTTCTGGCTTTCAAAATTACACACAAACTCATCCACAAGAAAAAGTTTATTTACATACAGATAAACCTTACTACGCCATTGGAGATGATATTTGGTTTAAAGCCTATGTGTTAGATGCACAAAATTTAGGTCCTACCACTCAAAGCAATATTTTATATGTTGATTTAATTAATAGCAGAGATTCCATCAAAAAAACCCTAAGACTACCTCTAATTGCAGGTTTTGGTTGGGGTAATTTCGAATTAAAAGATTCTTTACAAGAAGGTAATTATAGGCTTAGAGCTTATACCACTTGGATGAGAAATTTTGGCGAAGAATTTTATTTTGACAAGACCATTAAGGTGGGTAACGCCTGGACTAACCAAGTGGTAACAAAAACAACTTACAATTTCTCTAAAAACGGAAACAACGAAACCGTTATTGCTAAAGTGAATTATAGCAATTTAGATGGCTTTCCTTATGCCAATAAAGAGGTGAGCTACAATGCTGAATTAGATTTTAGAAGCATTGCCAGGGGGAAAACCACTACAGATGATAAAGGAGATATTAGCATTACTTTTACTAACGATAAGCCTTTTCTGTCAAAAACGGGAAGATTAACTACCTCTTTAAAAATAGCCGAAAGTACTATTGTAAACAAATACATTCCTATTAAAAGCACCTCAAATGAAACCGATGTTCAATTTTTTCCTGAAGGCGGCGATTTAATTACAGGCGTAAGGGGCCGGGTTGCTTTTAAAGCCATAGGTTCTGATGGTTTGGGTAAAACAATATCTGGCTATATTCAGGATAATGAAAACGGGAGATCAGCAAACTTAAGCTCCAAACACCTTGGAATGGGGGTTTTTGCATTCATACCTCAACAAGGTAAAACTTATGAGGCTGTGGTGACGTTTGCGGATGGCTCTGAGAAGAAATTCAAACTTCCTTTAGCTAAACCAGAAGGCTTAAGCTTAAGTTTAACACCTAATATAAATGATAGTGTTTTAGTTAGAATTGCTACCAATCAGGCTTTCGCCGAAAAATATAAAAACAAAGAATATACCTTGATAGCCCAAAACTCAGGTAACATCGTTTACACAGGCAAATCAAAACTTTCGGGTTTAAATTTTACAGCTCGCTTAGCGCAATCAAGATTTCCACAAGGAATTACCCAGTTTACCCTTTTAGATGAAAACTTGCTGCCAGTTGCCGAAAGACTCTTTTTTCAATTACCAAAAAATGTATTAAACCTCAACATCAATCCTGATAAAGAAGCCTATCAAAAAAGAAGTAAAGCTAAACTGAATATTAAAGCTTTTGATCCTGACGGAAAACCAATTATAGGATCGTTTTCAATGGCAATTACAGACGAAACAAAAGTACCCACAGTTGAGGATGAAGAAAGCACCATTTTTTCTACCCTACTGCTAAGCTCAGACATTAAAGGTTACATAGAAAATCCAAACTATTACCTAAATAATGTAAATGAAGAAAAGTTGGCTAATGCAGATATTTTAATGATGACTCAAGGCTGGCGAAGATTTAGCTTAAAAAACATTTACTACAACACCTTCCCTGTTTTAACTTACCGACCAGAAAAAACATTATCAGTGAGTGGAAAAGTTACTGAGGGGAAGAATAAACCCGTTGTTGGCGGTTTGGTCACTATGTTTTCTTCTATGGGTCAGTCTATGCTCATTCAGGCAAAAACAAATGATAAAGGAGAATTTAGCATTGATAGTTTAATATTTAACGACAGCACAAAGTTTGTGATACAAGCCAGAACAGCAACCGGTAAAAAAAACGTAGATATAGAGCTGTACAACAATCCTCCTCAAATTGTGACTAAAAACGAGAACCAGCCTGATCTTACAGTAAATATTAACGAGTCTATGAAAGCTTATCTCAAAAACAGTAAGACTCAATATGAAGATTGGCTAAAAAATGGAATTGTTAATCGTTCTATTCTACTCCAAGAAGTAAAAGTGGTAGATACAAAGCCTACTATTACCAATTCTAGCAACTTAAATGGCGCCGGGTTTGCAGATAAAGTTTTAACAGAAAAAGATTTCCAGTACGCTCTAACTTTAGAGCAAGCTTTGCAAGGTAGGGTTGCTGGTTTGATGATAAGTGGCGGTATAGCTTACATCAGAGGCCAACAAGCTCAAATCATACTCGATGGAATTTATGTGGAAGCTGACTTTTTAAATAGCATCAGCATTCAAGATGTAGAATCTATAGAAATTTTAAAAAGCATTGGAAATACAGCCATTTACGGCAGCAGAGGTGGCGGAGGAGTGATTGTAATCAATACCAAAAGAGGGAAATCTGGTTATGTAAGTAATGCTTATGCTCCCGGAATTGTCACCTACTCTCCAATTGGTTTATTTAACCCTAAAGAGTTTTATGTGCCTAACTATGAAAATCCAAAGATCAATAACGAAGTGGCAGATTTAAGAACAACCGTATATTGGAATCCTAACATCGTAACAGATTCAACCGGAAATGCGCAAGTAGAATTCTTTAATGCAGATGGAACAGGAAATTATAAAGTAGTTCTTGAAGGAATGGATTTAAATGGTCATATTGGTAGAAAAGTAATTCGTTACCAAGTTAAACCACTTCAATAAACCAATTAGATGAATACTATTCAAGTTACCATTAAAGACCGTGTGGCTATTATTTCTTTAGACCGAGGAAAATCTAATGCTATAAACGCAGAAATGGTTGATGAGCTCCAAAAAATGATCATCAATGTAGAAAAAGATGAAAATATTGGCGGCTTAATCCTTACCGGAAAAGAAGGTTTTTTTACCGCAGGTTTAGATCTAATTGAGCTATATGATTATGATGAAGATCAAATAAAAACCTTTTGGACTAAATTTTTAGACCTTGTTAAAACATTAACCTTATTTAAAAAACCAATGGTGGCCGCAATTAGCGGACATAGTCCGGCTGGAGGCTGTGTTTTAGCCATTTGTTGCGATTATAGAGTAATGGCAGAAGGTAAATACATCATCGGTTTAAACGAAGTACCCGTAGGCATCATCGTTCCCGAAGGGATTTTTGAACTTTACGCTTTCTGGATTGGCAAAGCCAAAGCTTACCAATATTTATTAGAAGGCAAATTATTAGGTGTTGACGAAGCATTAAGCGTTGGTTTAATAGATGCTACTTCCAATATCGATTCTTTAATGACTGCCGCACAAAAGAAAATAGCCACTTATTTACAATATTCTCCCGTTACTTGGCAGCAAACAAAACTTAATTTAAGAAAAGACCTCATTGCTAAAGTCGCACAAGACCAAACAGATATTTTAGACCTGATGCTTAAACAATGGTGGTCGCCAAGCACCCGTTCTATCTTAAAAACTATTATTCAAAATTTACAAAGACGTTAATATGTACAATCAACCAATGTTAAGAGACAATGCCTTAGCCGGAAAAACTTTTGTAGTTACAGGCGGGGGTACCGGTTTAGGCAAAGCCATGAGCACCTACCTTTTAGAATTGGGCGCTAACGTTGTCATCACCTCGCGTAAGCTAGAGGTTTTACAAAAAACCGCTGCAGAACTAGAAGCCAAAACCGGCGGAAAAGTATTAGCCGTAGCCTGCGATGTGCGCTTACCAGAACAAGTTGATGCCGTTTTAGCAGCTACTTTAGAAAAATTTGGAAGAGTAGATGGCTTATTAAATAATGCCGCAGGGAATTTCATTTCCCCAACAGAACGCTTAACCGCCAACGCTTTTAGCACCATCATAGATATCGTTTTAAAAGGAACTGTAAACTGTACTTTGGCTTTTGGAAAACATTGGATCAAAGAAAAACAACCTGCTTCAATCCTAAATATTGTCACCACTTATGCATTTACAGGCTCAGGTTATGTAGTGCCCTCAGCTTGCGCAAAAGGTGGGGTTTTAGCCATGACACGCTCTTTAGCCGTAGAATGGGGACATTATCAAATCCGTTGCAACGCCATTGCACCAGGCCCATTCCCAACTAAAGGTGCTTGGGACCGTCTTTTACCAGGCGATATGGCTGCAAAATTCGATTTTAAAAACAGAGTGCCATTAAAAAGAGTGGGCGATCATCAAGAATTAGCAAATTTAGCCGCTTACCTCCTATCAGATTTTTCTGGTTACATCAACGGCGAAGTCATTACTATTGACGGTGGCGAATGGCTACAAGGCGCTGGCCAGTTTAATGGTTTAGAAATAGTGACCGATGAAATGTGGGATGGCTTAGAACAAATGATTAGAGGTACAAAAGGAAGTTAGAATTTGGGTGTTTCCCTGCGGGCCAGGCTTTACGCTGTATTTTTTTGTCATCCTAAAGCGGGGCCGTAGGACAAAAAAGATGCCGCTTCAATCCTTAACACGGAAACCTCTATAATGGTTTATTGATTCTTTTTCAGGGATCAATAAATCTTTCCATTAATAAACCAGATTTAACCATGTAACGAATATCCCATCTAAACATCGCATAATGTGTAACGACTATTTCTTTATAAAAAATCTTTACCCCTCTATGGTTAAGAAACTCTCAACATCAATCCAATTGTCATTTAAAACTCAACAATCCAAAATATAATATCGTTCAACCCGCCCATATTTGCTTTTCACCAAACAATATTGCATTTTTGCACTGCTTATAGAGAAAGACGGAGGGATTAGACCCTGCGATGTCTTAGCAACCTGTGAAAACAAGGTGCTACATTCTATCCAGTCACGATAATTATCGGGATGGAAAAGATAAGTGAAAGTCCACAACACCTCCCCGACTTTTCAAAATAAGCATACAGTATTGTGATATTAGTATTGAGTATTGAGATGATTTGCATCATGAATTTCCAATACACGAGACTCAATACACATTACGCTACAATCAATACTCAGAAATGGATATCAGAAAAGAATTAGAAAAAAGAATACTCATTATAGATGGTGCAATGGGAACCATGATTCAGCGCTACAAGCTTACTGAAGAAGATTTTCGTGGAGAAAGATTTAAAGATCATCCCTCAGATGTAAAAGGGAATAATGATTTATTAAATATCACTCGCCCTGATGTAATTAGAGCTGTTCATGCCGAATATTTAGATGCCGGAGCAGATATTATAGAAACCAATACTTTTAGCACACAGCGCATTTCTATGGCCGATTACGGCATGGAAGATCTTTCTTACGAATTAAGTTTTGAAGGAGCCCGAATTGCTAAAGAAATAGCTACAGAATATACTTTAAAAAATCCTGAAAAACCACGTTTTGTAGCCGGAGCAGTTGGCCCAACCAACCGTACTTTGTCTATGTCGCCAGATGTAAACGATCCTGGTTTTAGAGCCATTTCTTATGAGCAATTAGAAGAAGCATATTATGAACAAGTAAGAGGTTTGGTAGATGGTGGCGCAGATTTAATTTTGGTAGAAACCATTTTTGATACGCTAAATGCCAAAGCTGCAATTTTCGCAATTAAGCGTTACGAACAAATCATCGGTAGAAAACTAGAAATTATGATTTCTGGGACCATTACCGATGCGTCAGGCAGAACATTATCAGGGCAAACCGTAGAAGCGTTTTTAAACTCAATGCGACATGGAGAACTCCTTTCTATTGGTTTAAATTGTGCTTTGGGCGCAAAAGATATGCGTCCACATATTGAAGAACTTTCTGAAAAAGCAGATATGTTTGTGACCGCTTATCCAAACGCTGGTTTACCCAATGAATTTGGCGAATATGATGAAACAGCGGCTCAAACAGGAATTTTAGTAGAAGATTTTATGGCCTCCGGCTTTGTGAATGTGATTGGTGGTTGCTGCGGTACCACGCCAGCTCACATCAAAGCTATGGCAGATATAGCTGCTAAATATCCTCCAAGAAAAGTATCAGTTACGGAGCCTTATTTAAGATTATCTGGTTTAGAAGCAGTAACCATCACGCCACAAACCATGTTTGTAAATATTGGCGAAAGAACCAATGTAACGGGTTCTCCAAAATTCTCTAAACTCATTTTAAGTGGCGATTTTGAAGCAGCTTTATCAGTTGCTCGTCAGCAGGTAGAAGGTGGCGCTCAAGTTATAGATGTAAACATGGATGAAGGGATGTTAGATTCTGAAGCCGCCATGACCAAGTTTTTAAACTTAATCGCATCAGAACCTGATATTTCTAAACTACCTATCATGGTAGATTCTTCCAAATGGAGTGTCATTGAAGCCGGACTGAAATGTTTACAAGGCAAAGGAATTGTAAACTCTATATCGCTGAAAGAAGGAGAAGAAAAATTCAAAGAATACGCTCACAAAATAAAGCAATACGGTGCCGCCACAGTAGTAATGGCATTTGATGAAGAAGGACAAGCTGATAATTTAGAACGCAGAAAAGAGATTTGTAAAAGGTCTTATGATATCTTAGTGAATGAAGTCGGTTTCCCGGCTCAGGATATTATTTTTGACCCTAATATTTTAACGGTTGCCACCGGATTAGAAGAGCATAATAATTACGCAGTAGATTTTATTGACGCCACCAAATGGATTAAACAAAACCTACCATTGGCAAAAGTGAGTGGTGGTGTTTCAAATATTTCTTTCTCTTTTAGAGGAAATAATACGGTTAGAGAAGCCATGCACTCCGCCTTTTTATATCATGCTATTCAGGCTGGTTTAGATATGGGAATTGTAAATGCTGGAATGTTAGAAGTTTATGCAGAAATCCCTAAAGAACTTTTAGAGAAAGTAGAAGATGTGCTTTTAAACAGAAGGCCGGATGCTACTGAAATTTTAGTGGATTATGCTGAAACTGTAAAAAACAAAGGTAAAGTTGTAGTCAAAGATCAAGAATGGCGCAAAGGCTCTGTTCAAGAACGTTTAGCACATTCACTCATCAAAGGAATCATAGACTTTTTAGATGTGGATGTGGAGGAAGCCAGATTGCTTTATCCAAAAACTATTGAAGTAATTGAAGGTCCTTTAATGGACGGAATGAACATTGTTGGGGATTTATTTGGTGCCGGAAAAATGTTTTTACCTCAGGTAGTAAAGTCTGCCCGAGTGATGAAAAAAGCCGTTGCCATTTTGATGCCTTACATTGAGGCTGAAAAAGTGGTGGGTAGTAGCAGCAGTGCGGGAAAAGTTTTAATGGCCACTGTAAAAGGTGATGTTCATGATATCGGAAAAAACATTGTAGGCGTAGTATTGGCTTGTAATAATTTTGAGGTGATTGATATTGGCGTGATGGTTCCCGCAACTCGTATTTTAGAGGAAGCTAAAAAACACAATGTTGATATCATTGGCTTAAGCGGATTAATTACTCCTTCGCTGGATGAAATGGTTCATTTTGCTAAAGAAATGGAACGCGAAGGGCTTAATATTCCTTTATTGATTGGCGGTGCCACTACATCCAGAATACATACTGCTGTAAAAGTAGATCCTCATTACCACGGAGCAGTTATTCATGTTTTAGATGCCTCAAGAAGTGTGGGGGTTTGTAGCAATCTACTGAATAAAGAAAGTAAAGATGAATACATACAAACTTTAAAAAGCGATTACACCCAAACCCGAGATAATTATAATAAAAAGAAAAATGATAAAGTTTTTCTAAAAATAGAGGAGGCAAGAAAAAATCAATATCAAATTAACCTGAATGGAGCTTCACCAATAGCCCCAAAATTTACAGGCACAAAAGTCATTGAGAATTTCCCTTTAGAAGAATTAGTTCCCTATATAGACTGGACTCCTTTTTTCCATACTTGGGAATTAAGAGGCTCTTACCCAAAAATATTTGATGATGTTTATGTTGGTGATGAAGCAAAAAAGCTTTTTGATGATGCCCAAGTGCTATTGAAGCGAATTGTTGATGAAAAATTATTTACTGCTAAGGCTGTAATCGGTTTTTGGCCAGCAAACTCAGTTGGAGATGACATTGTTTTAGAAGTCGAAAGTCCGCAGTCGGCAGTCCAACAACCAACCAACCAACCAACCAACCAACTGGTTACCATTCACACCCTACGCCAGCAAGCAGAAAAGCCAAAAGGCGAAGCACATTACGCGTTATCAGATTTTATTGCTCCTAAAGAAACTGGAATTCAGGATTATTTTGGAGGTTTTGCGGTAACAACCGGCCATGGTTGCGATGAGTTAGTCGCTATATTTGAAGCCGACCATGATGATTATAATAGCATTATGACCAAAGCTTTAGCGGATAGATTGGCTGAAGCTTTCGCCGAGAAATTACATGAGTTGGTACGTAAAGATTATTGGGGTTATGCAATAGATGAAACTTTAGGGAATGAAGATTTGATTAAAGAAAAATATCAAGGCATAAGACCTGCGCCAGGATATCCTGCTTGCCCAGACCATACCGAAAAGGGCACTTTATGGGAATTGTTAGATGCAGAAAATAAAATCGGTTTAAAACTGACCGAAAGTTTTGCCATGTATCCAACAGCGGCGGTAAGTGGCTTTTATTTCGCTAATCCAGAGTCAAGATATTTTGGCTTAGGAAAAATTGATAAAGATCAGGTTGTAGATTATGCCAAAAGAAAAGGTATGGATTTAGAAACTGCCGAAAGGTGGTTGAGCCCTAATTTGGGATATTAATTTTTGTATCAAGTATTTAGTATCAAGTAGTAAGTAGTAAGATTGACTTGCGTATTTTTGAAAAATAATATTTGTGAGGTAACAAGACTAACATGCACAACTTTAAGGAGTTAAAAGTTTGGAAAATGAGTATAGAGCTTTCAAAGTTGATATTTGAAACTACTAGGACTTTTCCAAGCGAACACAAATTTGGTCTTTCTAATCAACTATTTAGATGTGCTGTATCTATTCCCTCAAATATAGCCGAAGGCTGTGGGAGAAAATCAGATAAAGAATTAAAACAATTTGTAAGCATAAGTTTAGGCTCTTCTTTCGAGTTAGAAACTTAAATTATTATTGCTGAAGAGGTTAATTTAATTACAAATGAGCAATTTGAAATTATAAATAATAAAATCATAGAAATACAAAAGATGCTTAACGGCTTATCAAAGAGCCTTCATATTTAAAAAAGCCTCCAAGGAGTCTTTATAATAAATACTTAAAATAAATACTTAATAAAAAAACTTGCAAGACATCTAGATACTAGATACTTGCTACTCGATACTAAAAAAAATGAAAATAATTGATCACATAAAAAACGCTAAAGGCAAACCGCTTTTCTCTTTTGAACTTTTACCTCCTGTTAAAGGGCAAAGTATTCAGTGGATTTATGACGCTATAGATCCGTTAATGGAGTTTAAACCCCCGTTTATTGATGTAACCTATCATC
>JBILPO010000270.1:0-3624 GCA_044373805.1 Pelobium sp. | reverse complement strand
CCTACCATATAAGAGAAATTTAACCTAGAGCTATAAGCTCTATTTTTTTCTCCTCGAGCTTAACGAAAATTGTTTTGAAATTGTCTTTCATTTTGTCAAACTCAGCTACAATACCCTCATAATCTTCTTGATTTCTAGCTTTTGTTTCTATATCTCCCAATGTGTTTTTAGCAGACTCTACACCCATAAAAGACATTGTGGGTTTTATTTTATGAGATAAATCGGCCATTTTAGACCAATCTTTTTGGTCTACTGCAATTATTAATTGCTCTACATAACCTGGAGTTTGAGTCAAAAAAATGTCTATCATTTCAATCATAAATTCTGTATTATCACTTGCCACGTCTCTTAAATATGAAAGATCTATAACTATTTCTTTTTCTTTGCTCATAAATTGATGTTTAATTTCTCCACTAACAGTCTGTCATCACATTTTAAATATAGGTTTTTAATTGAATCTTTAAAAATTGGGTGTATAAAATTGGGTGCAATTTCTAAAAGAGGTAAAAGCACAAACTTACGAACATTAATTAAAGGATGAGGAATTGTTAATCTTTCTGTATTTAAAACCTCATTATCTATAAATAATATATCAATATCCATGGTTCTTGCCCCCCATTTCTCTAGTCGTTTTCTACCTAGTTCTTGTTCAATTTTTTGCGTTTTATTTAAAATTTCTAAAGGTTTTAATTCTGTTTTTACCACAACTACCAAATTCAGGTAATCTGGCTGTTTTTCTACACCCCAAGCTTTTGTTTCATAAACAGCTGATTTTAGCTCAATTTCACCTATCCTATCTTGAATAGCTTGAAGCGCACTTGATAAGTTTAAGATTCTGTCTCCCAAATTACCTCCTAATAACAAATAAACCTGACACATAAATGTTGTAACAATGACTGTTAATGACTATCTAAGAATTATATTTGCAATTTGCATAATTAAAAACAAATAGATCAAAATGAAACAATTCTTTAAATTTGTTTTCGCATCAATGGTAGGTATTATATTTTCCTCCATCCTTTTATTCGTCATTTTTATAGTTGGGGTTACAGCAATTGTAAGCAGCTCTAAAGACACTATTGAAGTGAGTGAAAACACCATTCTTTATGTAAATCTTAACCTTCCAATTACAGAACGTAGTTCATCTAATCCATTAGATAACTTAGACTTAGGTCCGTTTAAGGGAGATAAAGTATTAGGTTTGGATGATATTTTAAAAAGCATAAAAAATGCAAAAACAGATACTAATATTAAAGGGATTTACCTAGATGTAAGCTATATGATGACAGGGTTTGCTACCATTGAAGAAATTAGAACTGCATTATTAGATTTCAAAAAATCGGGTAAATTTATTATCGCTTACAGCGAGGTTTATACTCAAGGAGCTTATTACTTAGCGTCTGTAGCCAGTAAAGTATATTTAAATCCACAAGGATTATTAGAGCTAAAAGGTTTTAGTTCTAGTGTGATGTTTTATAAGGGAGCATTAGATAAATTGGATATTGAAGCCCAAATTATCAAAGTTGGCACTTTTAAAAGTGCGGTTGAACCTTTCATTTTAGGGGAAATGAGCGATGAAAATCGTTTTCAAACCAAAGCTTTACTAGGCTCACTATACAATCATTTTACAGCAGAAATTGCTGCTAGTCGTAAAATACCTCAAGATTCAATTATAGCTATTGCCGATGGTTTAAAATCTAGATCACCGCAAGATGCTATAAAATATAAGTTAATTGATGCCTTAAAGTATAAAGATGAAGTTTTAGATGAGCTAAAAGGAAAAACAGGTGTCTCAAAATCTAAAAATTTAAAAACCGTAACCATTACTGAATATGCCAATACGGTAAAAAACATCAGCGCTGCAACAGATAGAATTGCCGTAATTTATGCCAACGGAGAAATTAATGGCGGTGAAGGCGATGAAAACAGCATTGGATCTGAGGGGATTTCTAAAGCATTAAGGAAAGCAAGGTTAGATGATAAAGTGAAGGCTGTTGTATTAAGGGTAAACAGTCCGGGAGGTAGTTCTTTAGCCTCTGACGTAATTTGGAGAGAAGTATTGCTTACTAAAAAAGCTAAGCCCGTAATTGTTTCTATGGGAGATTATGCTGCATCTGGAGGCTATTACATTGCTTGTGCCGCAGATGCTATTTATGCAGAACCTAATACCATTACAGGGTCTATTGGTGTTTTTGCTATCATCCCAAATATGAAAGGTTTTTTAAATAACAAACTTGGAGTAACTTTTGACGGTGTAAAAACTGGTCAATTTGCAGATTTAGGTGATATTTCTCGCCCCCTAACAGATGCTGAAAAAATGATTTTACAAAGAGAAGTAAATAGAACCTACCAAGATTTCATCAAAAGAGTAGCAAATGGAAGGCATGTTTCTGAAGCTTACGTAGATAGTATAGGGCAAGGAAGAGTTTGGACTGGAGAGCAAGCTATTAAACTGAAATTGGTTGATAAGCTTGGCCATTTGGAAGATGCTATTGCTGCTGCTGCAAAAAAAGCAAAACTTAAAGAATATAAAGTTGTGAACTATCCGGAAATTAAAGAAGATTTCTTTGGTTTGCTGAGCGACTCTGAAGATAAAATTAAAACTTACATGATAAAGCAAGAATTAGGTGTGAGCTATCCATATTATCAAAAAATAAAAGAAGTAGTAAATTTGAAAGGTATGCAAGCGAGGTTGCCTTATGAAATTACTATTCAATAAATAAAAATTTATTTTTAGAGCCCACTGACCAATATCAGTGGGCTTTTATTTTATAATTGCATCAAAATTTAATTAATGGAGAACAAAGAAATTTCTAGAGCGCTTAAGCTTTTATCTCAGCTGATGGAACTACATCAGGAAAATTCTTTTAAAATAAAATCTATTACTAACGCTTCATTTAAAGTCGACAAGCTTCCTTTTAAGCTCAAAGATAAAACCAAAGAAGAATTAGAGAAAATTGATGGAATTGGAAAAAGTATTGCTTCAAAAATCATTGAATTACTGCAAACTAATACTATCCAAGATATAGAAGATCTAATTTCTGCTACACCTGAAGGTGTAGTAGAGATGCTATCGATTAAAGGTTTAGGGCCTAAAAAAATTGAAGTGATTTGGAACTTCTTGGGTATAGAAACCCTAGGAGAGCTTTATTATGCTTGTAATGAAAATCGTTTAATTGAAGCAAAAGGTTTTGGATTAAAGACTCAGGAAGAAATTAAAAAAGCTATTGAATTTAAAATGGCTAATGCCGGAAGGTTTCTTTATGCTAAAATTGAAAAATTAGCCGAAAGTTATCTTCAAGAATTTACTCAAACACTCCAAAAAATAAATCCTGATTTAAAGGTTGTATTAACCGGTGCATTTAGAAGAAAATGTGAAATTATTGAAGAATTAGAGTATTTAGTTATTACTGATGAGGCTACTATTCTATCTGAACATCTCTTTGAAAATGAACAATTCCAAATCATTTATCAAGATGAAACGCTCCTTCACTTAAAAGACCTTAACGGAATTAACATTAAAATTTGGAGTGCTACATCGGTGGAAGCTGGATTAAAGTTATTTGAAACCACAGGTTGTGTAGCCCATGTAGAAAAAGTAAAAGCTTACCTAAAACCTAATCA
>JBILPO010000269.1:0-3634 GCA_044373805.1 Pelobium sp. | reverse complement strand
AAAGCTTTAAGTTGAGCCATTGTCTCTTTAGAAAAAAATAAGGCAAAAAACGCCACTATCATTCCTGTTTTCTTAAAAGAAAATACTTTCATTATTAAAAATTTTAATTTGATTTAATTTGGTTGCCAGCCTCGTAATATAATATCCAGACTATAAATTTTCACTTCGTCATCACTAAGTTGATGAGCCCATTTTACTCTTTGATCAGGCTTAAAGCCGATACCTTTGTTCTTAAATTCAGCATAAAAAGCGGTTTCTTTATTAGATTCTTTACCCCAAGGATCCCAACCTTCTGGTTTAATAAAAGCGCCCAAATCACAATTGATGAACACTGTTTTAGCATGAGGACGCCATGGCCGTCCTAGAAAATAAGACGTTCCTAGGTCTCCTTTTACCTTACAATTGATAAAAACATAGCCAAACTTGGTAGAATCTGGTGTAGAAGCTGCCGTGATGTACTGTCCTCCTTTTTTACAAAAAATTTCGCAATCTTTAAAAACCGCAGTTGCGGATCCAAAAATAAAATCGGTAGTTCCTTCTATGTAGCAATTTTCAAACAATTGCCTGCTGCCATAACCATAAGTGTACAAGGTATCTTGAAAACCTAAAAATTTACAATTTTTAAAATGCGATTTATCACCGGCAACCCAAATGGCAACTGCTTGCCCTACAGGCCCTGCTGAATTTGCAAAAGTGATATTCTCGGCAGAAAAATCATCTCCATAGACATAAAAAGAAGCTGACCCAGATGTGCCTTTCTCTTCTCCAAAAATATTCTTCTTTTGGGCGTAATCATCATAAGTTAATATGGTTTTGGCTTGGCTTTCGCCGATGAGTTTTACCATCTTTTTAGATGCTGCCAATACCAGTTTCTCTTTATAAATTCCGTTTTTGATGAAGATGGTAGTAGTTACTTTTCTAAAATCGGGAACGGCATCAAAAGCTTCTTTAACGGTTTTAAAATTGCCACTTCCATTGGCGTCTACCACAAAATCATACTCTTTGGCTTTCGCCGACAAAAAAATTACGAGAAGTATTCCAATGAATAAAAAAGCTTTTTTCATAATTGGCTATTTACTTTTAACAATAAAATTAGCTAGTGGAATATTTTGATATTTCAAGCTATTCAGCACTAATTCGGCTATTAATCTTGCGCCATATTCATTAAAATGGGTACCGTCTGTTACCCCTCCTGGGTAATTTGGATGTACGTTTGCAGCCATATCTAAAAACAACAGTTTAGAGTTTTCAGCTCCGTATTGCTGATACAGTTTTCGGCTCATTTCATCTAAATCAATTAAAATAACTCGCTCGGATTTTGCTAATTCCCTTACTACATCTGAATAAGGAAGATGGGTTTGTTTGATATTGCCCTCTTTATCAAAATAGCGACGAGAAACCGGAGTAATTAAAATTGGAATAGCTTTTTTAGCTTTAGTTTCTTCTAAATATTTAATGAGGTTAACTTTAAACTCATCTGGCGTGGTGCTTCTGTCTTTATATCGTTCTCCTTTTCCTTCGTCGTTATGCCCAAATTGAATAAAAACATAATCGCCAGCTTTTAAATTTTGTTGAATAGGTAACCAAGAGCCTTCTGCCAAAAAAGTACGAGTACTTCTACCGTTTCTTGCTCGGTTTTCTATATTCACCTTTTGCGCATCAAAATAATTTTGAAAAGCCATTCCCCAACCTGTTTCGGGATATTTAATAGTTAATTTCTCGGCAATGGTAGAGTCACCTACCAACCAAATGGTTACTTTTTCATCCGCTGGTTTAAAAGCTAAAAGGCAAAAAACTAAACCAAGTAATAAGGCTCTATTTTTCATTGTTTTTTAGGTTCTGCTGGTTTTACAATTTGATTGACCAAGGGTAAATTCAAGTTTTTAATTTCGGCTAATACCAATTGCGCCATTAATCTAGCACCCAATTCATTAAAATGGGTATCATCTTTTTTCCCATCAGGGTAGTTTGGATTTTGCCCAACTTCTAAATGATTAAATAAATATTTAGACTTTTCTATTCCATAATTTTGGAGCAGCTCCATACTTTTTACAGCTAAATCTATTAATAAGACCTGATTTTTAACGGCTACTTCTCTAACCAATTGGGCATATTCTTTATGGGTATCTACCACTTTATCATCTGCATCAAATTTTCTGCGGGCTACCGGCGTAATTAAAACCGGAATACCTTTTTTAGCTCTTGTTTCTGTAACATAAAGCAGCAAATTAGCCTTAAATTCTTCTGGTGTGGTATAAGTTTTTTTGGTAGCCACTTCATCATTATGCCCAAATTGTATCAAAACATAATCGCCTTCTTTTAAGGTTTCTAACACCGCTTGCCACCTGTTTTCTTTGAGGAAAGAACTGGTGCTTCTGCCATTCATAGCTCTGTTCTCAATATTTACATTTTTATCAAAAAATTGAGTGAAAGGCATTCCCCAGCCAGTTTCTGGGTAGGCTTTTTTATCTTTTATAGAAAGGGTAGAATCGCCAATTAAATATACTGTAATTTGCTTTTCTCCTGAAAGTTTAAAGCTCAACAAGAAAAAACAGATGGTTAGAAAGTAGGAGATATATTTTTTACTCATCGCTTATTTTACTAAAGAGTTGATGAAGATTTCTATGTTGGTGTAATCATTGGCTAAGCTTTTTAAAGAAGCGTCATTTAGCGCTGGATTTAAGCCTTTTTTCTTTTCCCAAGCATCGGGCATTCCGTCTCTATCACTGTCTTTTTTAGGTGCTTTACTTTTTAATGTTGGCCAAGCATTTACCGTTTCCTGGTAAGCTGTGCCATGAGGGAAACCGCCTTGAACGTCAATGAAATTTCCGGTTCTTTTCTTTACATTTTTAATAATCCTTGCATCTAAAGTGTCTCTATTTAAACTTGCTCCTGCTTGTTTTAATACATCGGCATAAGCCAAAAAAGCAGGTTTTTCTGGTAAATTAATTACCTCAAACGGCACTTTTGCAATCGCATTTATTCTTTGAGTTTGAGTGGCTTCTTTTTGCATATGTATGCCTAAATCATTATTGTTAGAAACTTCGGGAGCTCCATCAACGTAATTCCCTTTTACATAAAATTTACCAAAGTCGCCTTTTTCTTCTTTACCAGGATTCACAATCCTAAACATTACGTTTTTACTGGTAGATGGACCATATTTATAATAGTTGTTTACTATATTATAACTACCTTCTTCACCACCATAAACGTTATTGTGTCCCCAGTTGTAAATCACGTTATTTCTATAATCAACTAATTCTTCGGAAGCACCTAACCTTACGCCATTAAAACGTGGATTTCTGCTAGTAGCATGTGCAAATAAATTATGATGAGCGCTCAAATGTGCACCTCCCCAAATTCCGCCGTACCCATGTTTCTCAAAATCTTTATCGCCGGTTTCAAAATGATAGGAATAGTTTAGTGGTTCTGATAAAATATTCCATTGCAGGGTGGTGCTATCGCCTCTGTATATAGAAAAAACTTCATCGGTACTCCAACTCATACTGCAATGATCTATGATGATATTTTTTTTGCCGTTTCCGCTAAAAGCATCATCAGCGCCAGCGCCATCTACCATTCCTTTATTCTGATTTTTATCGCCCATTCTAAAACGCAGATAGCGAACAATCAT
>JBILPO010000397.1:0-2804 GCA_044373805.1 Pelobium sp. | reverse complement strand
ATTATCTTTCAAAAACGCCGCTAAAGAATTAGAGGTAAATGCATGCACTATTAATCAACATCTAAAAAAAATATATATCAAATTAAATGTGAATTCTAAATCTGAATTAATTTCTAAAATATTATCTCAAAATAAAATTCAACAAATTAGCTCTGAATAAAATTTTAAGTAACTAAATTCTCTTGAAATTAATTACTTCATATTTCCCTTCACTAATACTATAATAGCTTCTACCATTGTGCGTAAGGCCAACAGCTTCCCCTTGTTGCTCAGGCTTGTAAGGCAACCCTACGTAAGGTCTTTTAAGACATTGTGCTAAAGTTTCGCCTTTGCGTCTGTCCCAATAATAAATGTGTATGTAAGATTTAATGACCACCACCCTTCCATCAATTGAAATATCGCCTGCTGTAATCCATTTAGCCCCTTTTGGAGCTTTAAAGAAAAGTGTAGTTTCTTTTTTTAAGGTGATGATGTTACCTGCTTTGCTACTTAAAGGTGCGGAATAAAGTCCAACGCTATTTTCTCTTTTAGAAACTATATAAATTTTTTGATCTAAAGGATCTATCATTAAACATTCGGCGTCTCTGGCTCCATCAGGATATTTAAACCTTAACTCCTCTACTTTTTGAATAGCAAATTCTTTTTCTCCTCTTAAAGAAAGGTTGGGCTCTTGAAACTTATAAACACTTATAAACGGTCTCTTCGCATCATTATCACCTATATCCCCAACAAATAACTGAACGCCTGTTTTATTTGTATTTATGGCAATATCTTCACAATCAATCACTTTTTTATTAAAATTAAAGGTACTTAAAGTCTCTCCTTCCTTATTAATCAAGAATATCCTACTTTCATCACCGCTATCATTATGCACCCATAATAAATCGTCACTTTTAGAAGACACTACCAAACCAGAGAGTTCATCTATACGATTATCTTTTAAATTTTGAGCTGTTAAAGTTCCTGCAATAAACTGAATTAAAAAAAGGAATAGATAGCGCATATTTTTTTTAGTTTTTAAAAATCAAACTTAAAAATATTAGACCTTCTTTAGGCATGAAATTATTCTTTTAAAAGATTTGATAAAAAATTCTCTTTAAAAAAGAAAGCCCCATTTCTATGAAAATGGGGCTTTCAATTATTAATGAAACAATTACTTAATAATCAATTTAGTAGAGATTTGAGGGCTGCCTGCATTAATATTCACTATATAAGTACCCGGTTCGAGTTTATTAGTAATTTGGATAGTGTAAGTACTCGTATCATTTTTTCTAAACTTTTCCTCCAAAATAACTTTACCCAGAAGGCTAGCTATTGAAATTTTCACATTTTGACCTTCAGTATTTAATAATGACACTGTAATATAATCTGAAGCTGGATTTGGATAAATGCTTACACCCGATTGTTGATTAAGAGAAAAATTAACGGCTTTAATACCATGTTCATGAGGCTGTCCATTAAAGTCATACTGTATCAATTGATAATAATTTACCCCATTTAAAGGTGTATCATCATTAAACGAATATTGATTTTGACCATTAGAATTCCCTTTTCCTTTTACACTTCCTAACAGTTTAAAATTTTTACCATCAATAGATCTTAAAACATCAAATCTTTCATTATTTTTTTCTGATGATGTTATCCAATTTAATTTTGCTTGTGAACCATCTGCCTTTGCATTAAAACTCACTAAAGCAACCGGCAAAGTTAAAGAAGGGTCTCCTTCTAAACTGATATAATCATACATCAAATGATTACCTGAAGAAGATGTAGAAGGCATTAACATAGTGATGGTATTGGCGCCAGACTTTAATTTACTCATTGGAATATCTACAACTTTAGTAGTATATTTAGCGTGGTTGGATTGTCTTAAAAATGCGTTTCCATCTGAAATTGGCGGGTAAAACATTATTGGAGTAGCTGATTCATTATTCACATAAATCCATTGTTGAGCATGATCTGCGCTGGCATAAGCGATGGTTAATTTAGCATTCCCGGTAGTTGGAATTCCCACAGGTAAATTAAAATTAAGTCTCCATTTCCAACTTTCTCTTGTCCCATCAGTTTTAAAATAAGAAGAATGAACATAAGGTAATGCTGTTGCCCAATTTTTATCAGTTACTTTGTATTCAATTGGATTAGTGAATGTTGCCGCAAATTTGTCTTGTACATAACCCTGAGCATAATCGAAATCACCAAATTTATATTCGGAGGCAGTACGATTTGGCGTACCAATTTCCCAAATTAAGTTCCCATTACTCCTAACAATTGTCCAGATTAATGTTCCTAAATTATTAGTGCTGTTGGCAGTTACAGTTACATTGGCTAAAGAAAATTCACCGGTTACTCCATCGCTATAGGCAAATAGTGTGTAAGTCCCTGGTCTTACATTTTTAATATCGAAATTTCCAGAAGCATCTGTTTTTACCCAATATTGGTAGTTTTCTTCTTCAAATTGCCACTGCCCTTCAGAGTCGTTACTTAATTTAGTAACCCCTATCCAAGCATTTTTCCCAGTAATGGTAGGCAGGTAAGGATCGTCAATGACAAAATTACCTATTATGTTTCCTCTTTGATTTGCTAAGGGATATTGAGGTGTATTGGTTAACCAAGAGAAAGGCCACTCAGCCTTATCAACTGCTGCCCTTGCTTTAGCATCGGCCCAATTTAAATCTCCGGTTGCCTTTGTAGAAGTATATAATAAATAAGGACCGTAGATTTTCGACCAAGCTTCTCCTGCATTAATCACAAATCCTTTTGAGTTATAATGTACACCGTTCATACAAATATGAATAATACCTGCT
>JBILPO010000268.1:0-3646 GCA_044373805.1 Pelobium sp. | reverse complement strand
GCCTGGTAGTTGGTTGGTTGGTTGGTTGGTTGGTTGGTTGGTTGGTTGGTTGCCATTTAGTAAGTCCTAACAAACTAACCATCTAAAAACTAACCAACTAATTTATCTTTTCATAGCCATATCCATTTCTCTTTTTACGTCACGTTCTTTCAAAGATTCTCGTTTATCAAAAGCTTTTTTACCTTGTGCTAACGCGATATCCATTTTTGCAAAACCTCTATCGCTAATAAAAATCTTAAGGGGTATAATTGTTAAGCCTTTATCTTCACCCTTAACCACAAGCTTTTTTAGTTCTTTTTTGGTAAGTAGAAGTTTTCGGTCTCGTTTAGCTTCATGATTATAGAAAGAACCATGAGAATATTCAGAAATATGTAGGTTTCTTACATACAATTCCTCGTTAATAAAAGTACAAAAGGAGTCGCTAATGTTTGCTTTCCCTTCTCTTATCGATTTTATTTCTGTTCCAAGTAGTTTAATTCCGGCAGTAAAAGTCTCCAGAATATGGTATTCAAAACTTGCTTTTTTATTCCTAATATTAATATCTGATCCCATAAACACACAATTTCTCTGCTAATATCTGAAAGATAATCCTATAAAATAAACCTTTGCCGATTCTTGTTTAAAACCATAGTTAAAACCTGCATCTAACTTTACGTTATTTCCTATTTCATAAATCAAGCCGCCATTTGCAAAGTATTCTAAATCATTGATTTCTGTTTCTTGGGTAATATAACCTTCTATAAAAAAGTTACAGTTTTTAAAAATCGAATGTGATAAAGTAGTTGAAGTTAAGAAATTGAGATGATAACCTTCCTGAATTTGATTCTCTTCTAAATTTGTTTGAAACTGAGCCCCAAATCCCCAATCATTTGGTAGTGATAATGCGAAGGGAAAAATAATACCTCCTGTAAATTTGGTTCCACTTTTTAAGGCCGGGATATTAATAAAAGGCATCACTGCTAAAGCTGTTTTACCCTCATCATTTCCCCAAATATTTTGTTTTACTCTGAAAGTAAATCCACCAAATTCTGATTTTTTTGTTGAAGTATTTATCGAAACTGTTTTTTGATGCACCAAACTAGTTACTACCAATTGTAAATCAAGAGAGTTTGTAATGCCTAATTTGATATTCGCTAAATTAAAATAATTCTGTGTGGTTTTAGTTCCATTTATTTTTACCTGTTGGGTCTTGAATAAATCAGTTTCAACCTGAAAATGACCTGCATCTACAGAATAGGCACTTTCGGTAATGTCTGGCCTATCAGTTTCAAATTCTCGCATTAATTCTTTTGGAACGGGTTTGAAGATAGAATATCGTAGTTTTATAGTATCTTTTTTAGCCTGTGCAAAGCAATTAAATGTTAAAATTAAACCTAGTAAGGTTAAATATTTCATTTTAATTAATAATCAATACTGGTATTTTTATTTTGTGTCTAACTGCATCAACAGTAGTGCCAAATAATAAGTCTTTAAAGCCTTTGTGGCCATGTGCGCCCATTACTAAAAAATCAATGTGTGTTTCTTCTACTATTTTAGCTATAGCCGATGCCGTGTTTCCGTAACCAATTTTGTAATCAGCTTTGTAACCTAAATCTTCAAGATCTAACTGATATTTTATTAAATTTTTCTCATCTAAAAGTGTTTCTTGGTCCATCACATTTTCACCATGATACCTAGCGGCCGCAGTTTCCACCACATGAATAAAAGTGTATTTAGCACTTTTTCCGCCTTGCATCATTGCATTTCTAATAATTTTCTGATCATTACCTGAGAAATCTATCGTAACACCCACATGTTTAAAGGTAGCTACATGCCCTTCTTTAAAATCTACAGCTTCCCCATGCGGAAGTTGTTTTTTATTTCCTTCTTCATTATTAAAAAATGGTTTAAAGAAAACATATAAAAGAAGACTAAAACAGGCCAGCGCAAGCGGAATTACTACTCCGTAAATCACAATTTTATATTCACCAGCGGTTTGTGTCCAGGTATAAATTTCATCAATCACTAAATGTAAATTAAGATATACAATGATGGCTGCACTTAACCAAGCCAGAATTTTCACCCATAGTTTAATGGTAAATTCTTTCATGGTTTTTTTATCCGAATTAAAATGAATCAATGGAATAATAGCAAACCCTAATTGTAAACTTAATACCACCTGACTAAGTACCAACAAACTACCCAGTGCTTCGTCACCAAAATATAGAATAGTAAAAAAAGCAGGGACAATGGCTAGTAATCTGGTAATTAATCTTCTTAACCAAGGCTGTATTCTTAGGTTTAAATGGCCTTCCATTACAATTTGCCCGGCTAAAGTACCCGTAATGGTAGAGCTTTGGCCTGATGCAATTAGTGCGATTGCAAATAAGGTAGGTGCTGATTTTCCAAAAATATTTTCTAGCAAAATGTAAGCATCTTGTATTTCGGCAACCTCATGGTATCCATACACATAAAACGCTGCTGCTGCCAATATTAAAATAGCAGCATTTACAAAAAAGGCTAAGTTTAAAGCAATGGCAGTATCAATAAAATTGAATTTGATAGCCTCTGTAATTCCTTTAATTGATCTGTCAAATTTTCTGGTTTGAACTAAAGAAGAATGTAAATAAAGGTTATGAGGCATAACTGTTGCTCCAATAATTCCAATAGCGATGTAAAGTGCGTCTCCATTAAGAGAAGAAGGTATAAAACCTTTAACCACATCGCCGTAAACTGGTGTTACAATAAGCATTTCCACAAAAAAAGCAAGTCCAATAATAAATACCATAGAAACAATAAAGGTTTCCATGCTTCGCATTCCTCTTTTTAATAAAAATAAGAGTAAAAAGGTATCTAAAACAGTAATGCTAATTCCCCAAATCAAAGGAAGGCCAAATAACAAGTTTAAGCCTATGGCCATACCCACAATTTCGGCCAAGTCACAAGCTACAATGGCTACCTGAGCAAGCCCAAACAAGGGGATATTAGCCCATTTTGGATAAGCGTTTTTAGAAGCCTGAGCTAAATCTAAACCTCTAACAATTCCTAATCTTGCACTTAATGATTGTAATAATAAAGCAATAAGGTTAGACATTAATAAAACCCAAATGAGCTTATAACCAAACTGAGAACCACCGGCAATATCTGTAGCCCAATTACCAGGATCCATATAACCTACACTTACTAGATAAGCAGGGCCTAAAAAAGCAAAAATCCTTTTCCAACCTGTTCGTTTATTGGTTTGAACAGAAGAGTGCACCTCACTTAAAGAGTTTGGACTTGAATTTTCATTCTTCATAACGATATCAATAAATTTTTTGCTACTTCTCTGCTTATGGTTTGTTCCTTTTGATTAATTCCAACAATTACAGCACCATCAAATGTAATTTTATCTATAATATGAATTTCTTGACCTAAGGTGAGTCCGGTTTTTTCTAGATATTGAAGAAAATCTTTAGAATGCTCTCTAACACCACTAATTTTTCCGTGTTGGCTAATGTTCATTTTGGCAATGGTTATTAATTCTTGTGATTTTAAAATCCCATTTTTATCAGGTATGGGGTCTCCGTGAGGATCTTTTTCTGGGAAATTTAAAAACTCATCTAATCTGTTAATTAAAATTTCTGAGTTGATGTGTTCTAATTCTTCGGCTAAATCATGCACCTCA
>JBILPO010000267.1:0-3654 GCA_044373805.1 Pelobium sp. | reverse complement strand
GATTTCTAATAAATCTTTTAGGGAAGAAGAAGATAAGCCTCCTTTAATAACCGATAAACGATTAATCGGAGACTCAAAATAAGTTTGATAAGGGACTAATAGCTCTTTGGCAGTGCTTACTAAATTATTTTCTTCATAGTTTTTCATACACAAATATAATATTTTTCATTTTAAAATGAAACTATTTTCATAAACTTATTTACTACCATAAAATATTTCAGAATATTTTCAACAAGAAAACAAAAAATAAAAGTCACTAATAACCGAATGAATACTATGCGTTCTGATTCGATAAAACTGGTGTATTCATAACCAACCAACCAACCAACCAACCAACCAACCAACCAACCAACCAACCAACCCACTCAATCCCCTGCATTCCACCACCCTAATTTTTCTAAGCTTATCACCTCTACGGTGTAAAAATTAAATTCCTTAGTTACTTTCCCTTTAATTAAATAACAGCCATAACCTTTAAAAAAAAACTTAGCGGCAACATCAGGAAATAAAACAGTGTCTATCCAATTTCTTTCTTCGTCTAAAAAAGTCCCAAAAAACATGGTTTGTCCTTGTTTAGTTTTGGCGTACTTGGTAGTGACTAAGTAACCTACAATTGAAATTTCCTTTCCTAAATTCAAGGGGATATCAGCGGCTTTAATTCCTTCAACATCTTGATGAGTCATTAGCTCAAACGGAGAAGATAAAGGGAAGCCCAAAATCTCCATCTCATCTAATAAATCATTCCTTTTATCGTAATGGAGCTGAGGAACACTAAAATTTTGATTGGGTTTATGCTGAAATAATGATTGATGAATTATCTTCTTGGGCTGCTTATTTAATAAAAAATGGGCTTCCCATAATAGTTTTTGCTTGCTTTTACCTGTAAACCTAAAAGCCCCAATCCT
The DNA here is from genome assembly GCA_044373805.1 of Pelobium sp. GTDB lineage: Bacteria > Bacteroidota > Bacteroidia > Sphingobacteriales > Sphingobacteriaceae > Pseudopedobacter. Next base: position 2,749 of record JBILPO010000267.1, on the reverse strand, counting down.
AATTAAAATAATCAATTGCTCTAAACCTACCGCTACCCTATTTACAAAATCGAGTAAATCTACATAGTCCCCATTTTGGTTTCTCTCCCCTAAAAAAGTATCGACTAATTTTTGTTCTAAACTACCAACATGAATAAAACCCAAACAAACCGTAATTCCTTTAATAGTGGTGAGGTAAATACTTTGATTTACGCATGGAGCTTGTATAATTGCTCCGTTCTTTCTGGCTTCATGTACATAAATTTCTGTTCGGTAAAAACCGCCAAAATTATTAATCACCCCCACCATAAACTCTAATGGAAAATAAGCTTTAAGGTACATACTTTGATAACTTTCTACCGCAAATGAAGCCGAGTGACCTTTGGCAAAAGAGTATCCTGCAAAAGATTCTATTTGTCGCCAAACTTCTTTAGCCAAAGTATCCGCATGGCCAACTCTTCTACAGTTACTAAAAAAGCTTTCCTCTACCTTTAAAAACTCACCTCTTGATCTAAATTTGCCGCTCATTCCTCGTCGCAAAACATCGGCTTCGCCTAAATCTAAACCGGCAAAAACATGCGCTACCTTTATCACATCTTCTTGATAAACCATTACCCCATAGGTGTCTTCCATCAAATCCCATAAAATAGGATGAGCTATAGATTTTCCTTTATCGGGCTGGTGATGCCTTAAAATATACTCCCGCATCATTCCAGATTGCGCCACACCTGGCCTAATAATAGAACTTGCCGCCACCAAAGTGAGGTAATCTTTACATTGTAACTTAGCTAACAACATTCGCATAGCCGGAGATTCTACATAAAAACAACCAATTAAATTCCCTTTCTCTAAGTGTTTTATAATTTCTTCATCTTTCATGAATTTTGGAATATCATGAATATCCATCTCTACACCTTGATTTTGCTTTACAATAGCCAAAGTATCTTTGATATGCCCTAAACCACGCTGACTCAAAATATCAAATTTATACAAGCCTAAATCTTCTGCTTCATGCATATCAAATTGACAAATTGGGAAGCCTTTTGGCGGATGAGAAGTTGCGGTGTACTTAAATATAGGCTGATCTGAAATTAAAATTCCACAAGAATGGACACTCAAATTTTTAGGAAAATCAACCAACTTTTTTGCGAAATAATTAATTTCTTGATACAGTTTTTCATCGGCGAAAGCCTCCATTCCTTTCTTTGCTCGCTGGGCTAAAACTTCAATTTCTTCCGTTGGCAAACCATAAACTTTCCCTAGCTCTCTATAAGTAGAATTTGTTTGAAAAGTAGTGTAGGTAGCTTGCAAACAAACATGCTCAAAGCCATAAGTATCAAAAATGTATTGAATAATCTCATCTCTATCTTGCCAAGAAAAATCAATGTCAAAATCGGGTGGGTTTTTACGGTAAAGGTTAATAAAACGCTCAAAATACAAATCTAATTCAATGGGGTCAACATCGGTAATACGCAAACAATAAGCTACTACACTATTGGCGCCACTTCCTCTACCTATGTAGTAAAAGCCTCTTTTACGGGCGAAAGAAATAATATCATGATTAATTAAAAAATAAGGCACAAAATCTTGCGCTAGAATCAAGGCTAGCTCTTTCTCTATGCGGTCTTTTACCTTTTGAGTGATGGGTTGATAGCGGCTAACTGCGCCCTGATAAGCTAGTTTTACCAGTGTTGCATAATCGTTTTTTTGTGCCGTTTCCTTATCAGGATGTAAATCTATTACTGATTTATTCTTGTGTTGTCTAAACTCAAAATTGATAGGTTCACAATTATTAAGCAGTGCTGAGGTGTTTTTTAATAAATTAGGATGATGTTGATACAAATCATAAAAGGCGGTTTCATCTAGCAGCATTTCATCGGCGGAAGCCAAATCTTTAGCTTCTATTTTAGAAAGAATAGTGTTTTTATCTATTGCCCGCAGCAAATGATGCAAATGAAAATCTTGCGGACGCAAAAAAGTCACCGGCTGCAAAATCACCATTTTATGCATCCATTTTTTCCATATTGGAGATTGTAAATGGTGTAAATTTTTATGGTTTACACCAATAAATTCATGCGCTTTAAGCTCAAACTCTTGATGCTGTTGAAATGGATAAATCACAAAAACATCATCTGTTACAGGGCAAATATCATCAAAAGGCATTTCTGTTTTTAAATGATGAGAAAGCAAGCGATTAAGCCGTTCAAAACCAAGATGATTTTTAGCAACCCCAATAAACTTTTGCTCGTGATTATTCCTAAAATCTATTCCTAAAACTGGCGAAACACCAGTATTTTGCGCCAAACGCATAGTTTGTAAACAACCTGAGGTGTTATTGATATCGGCTAAAACAAAACGCTCTAAACCTATACTTTTAGCCTTATTTATGAGGTTCTTTGGAGTTATTGTTCCATACAAAAAGCTAAACCAAGTATGGCAGTTGAGGTACATGTTGTTAATTTTTTATTAAGATTTTATCCCGTTAAACGGATTAAAAGTTCTGGCGGCATCGGCCATTCCAATAGCTCGGCAAACGGTTTTATCTCCGTATCTTTTATTGAGTTTGTCTAAAGCTTGGTACAAATGAATTTGAGACACGTTGTCATCAAACAAATTAATTTGAAAATGCCCTCTTACCAAATTGCTAAACCTTACGCCTATTAATCTAATGAGCATACGGCGTTGATACAATTTCCTAAAAAGTTCTTTAATTTTTGGAATAAGGATATGATCTGCTGAGGTATGTGGTATTTTGAGCTGTTGTGAATGT
>JBILPO010000266.1:0-3679 GCA_044373805.1 Pelobium sp. | reverse complement strand
AATATGCTGGTGTAAAAAAATACATGGCCGATACCATGAATTTTGCCAGAGAAAACGGCTATGTAGAGACCATTATGGGTAGAAGAAGATATTTAAGAGACATCAATTCGGCTAACCAAACGGTAAGAGGTTTTGCCGAACGAAATGCGATAAATGCTCCTATACAAGGCTCGGCAGCTGATATGATTAAAATAGCGATGATTCATATCCATCAAGATATTAAAGATCAAAAACTGAAATCTAAAATGACCATGCAGGTACATGATGAATTGGTTTTTGATGTGCTTAAATCAGAAAAAGAACAGATGATTAACATTATCAAAAGCAGAATGCAAAATGCAATTAAAACCAAAGTTCCTATTGTTGTAGAGGTTGGTGAAGGAAATAATTGGTTAGCTGCACATTAAAAAAGCATGAATAAATTAATTTATTCATGCTTTTATTTTTTCTTAAAAGAATTAAACTTTAACTTATAGCGTCAAACAAAGCCATTATGAATATCTTACATTTAAGCGCTGAATGCTACCCCGTTGCTAAAGTTGGAGGTTTAGGAGACGTAGTGGGTGCACTACCAAAATATCAAAACAAACTAGGCGTTCTAGCAAGCGTAGTTCTGCCTTTTTACGATAAAAAATTTACCCAAGAAAATGCTTTAGAACAAGTTTACCTAGGTTCTACAGAATTAGGACAAAAAACATTTGATTTTGAAGTTCTAAAAGCGGCTACAGACACATTAGGTTTTCCATTATACCTCATTAAAATACCTGGCTTATTAGACCGTATAGAAGTTTACGGATACCCAGATGAAACCGAACAATTTGTAGCTTATCAACTAGCGGTTTTAGAATGGGTAATTAAAACCAATTTTAAGGTTGATGTTTTTCATTGTCATGATCATCATTCGGGATTGGTGCCTTTCCTTATACAACATTCTGAAAAATTTAATTCTTTAACACGGGTGGCAAGCGTTTGCACTATTCATAATGGGCAATATCAGGGTTGGTTTGGTTGGGATAAATTTTACTATTTGCCAGAGGTAGATGTCAGTAAAATGGGCCTATTAGATTGGGCAGGGTGCATTAATCCATTAGCAGCATCAGTAAAATGTTGTTGGGCTTATACCACCGTTTCGCCAAGTTATTTAGAAGAATTAAAAACAAATTCCAATGGCTTAGAATTTCTGTTTGAATTGGAGCAACATAAAGGATTAGGAATTATCAACGGTATTGATACCGATGTTTGGGATCCTAAAATAGATCCTATGATTACTAAAAATTACAATGAAACATCTGTAAATAAAGGTAAAGAAACAAATAAAGCCATTATATGTGCCGAATTTAATTTAGATCCCAAAAAACCCTTGATTACTTTTATAGGTAGAATGGTGTTAGAAAAAGGAGCCGATAAACTACCTGAATTAATTAAAGAATGCTTGAATATATTTAGAGATAAAGTTAGTTTCCTAATTTTAGGATCGGGTGATAAAGATATTGAAAAGGATTTTATAGATATTTCAGAATACTTAAAAGATTATGCTGCTGATATTGGTTATAATGAAGTCCTCTCACATCGTATATATGCCTCAGCAGATTTTATTTTAATGCCATCACGAGTAGAGCCTTGCGGTTTAAATCAGCTTTATGCTTTAAAGTATGGCACTGTGCCGATGGTAAGATCAACTGGAGGTCTAAAAGATTCTGTGATAGATTTTGAGGATGAAAATGGTTATGGAATAAGATTTGAAGAATTAGAACTCCCCCAAATGATACAGGCGGTAAAAAGAGCCATCAATCTTTTTAAAAACCAAAAGAAATTAAACCAACTTAGAAAACTCATGATGGGCTTAGACTTTTCATGGGATCAATCTGCTCAACAATACACCAATTTATACGCCAATTTAATCTCTAAAAAAAATGATCACATCTAAAGTAATCTCCATTATTTTGGGCGGCGGACAAGGATCAAGACTGTTCCCGCTTACCGCAACCAGATCTAAACCAGCCGTTCCTATTGCCGGAAAATACAGATTAGTAGATATTCCAATCTCTAATTGTTTAAACGCTGGGTTAAATAGAATTTTTGTACTTACACAATTTAATTCTGCTTCTTTAAACAAACACATTAAAAACACCTACCATTTTAGCGTTTTTAGTAAAGCATTTGTAGATATTTTGGCTGCCGAGCAAACACCAGGCAACACAGGCTGGTATCAGGGTACTGCTGATGCGGTAAGACAAAGCTTACACCACCTAAAGCAACATGATTTTGAGTATGTTTTAATTCTATCGGGAGATCAGCTTTACCAGATGGATTTTGAAAAAATGATCAATAACCATATTGAAAAAGGTGCTGATATTACTATAGCAACCATTCCTGTAAATGCAAAGGATGGCACCAGTTTTGGAATTTTAAAAGCTGATGCTGAAACTAATATTACCTCTTTTACAGAAAAACCAAATGCAGATCAAATTATTGGATGGGAGTCTGAAGTGAGCGAAGAGATGCAAGCCCAAGGAAGAAATTATTTGGCTTCTATGGGTATTTATGTCTTTAATAAGGATGTTTTGATTAGCATGTTAGAAGGAAATGAAAACCATGACTTTGGTAAAGAAATTATTCCGGGTGCTGTTGGAAATAAAAAAGTAATTAGCTACCAATATGAAGGTTATTGGACAGACATAGGAAACATCGATTCGTTTTTTGAAGCTAACTTAGGCTTAACAGATGATGTTCCTCAGTTTAATTTATTTGACAAAAACCCGGTTTACTCTAGGGCCAGAATGCTTCCGCCAACAAAAATATTATCAACAAAATTAGAGAGAACCATTATTGCTGATGGTTGTATTATTAATGCCGAAGAAATTGTACATTCTGTTATTGGCATTAGAACCAGAATAGGAAAAGGAACTAAAATTTCTGATTGTTACGTGATGGGAAGTGATCATTACCAAACTATTGAAGAAATAGAAGGAGCCAATAAATCTCAAAGACCACTTACCGGAATTGGAGAAAATTGTGTCATCAGTAATGCAATTTTAGATAAAAACTGTTTTATAGGTAATCATGTAATTATTAAAGGAGGACATCATTTAGCAGATTTTGAGCATGAGAAGTATACCATCAAAGAAGGGATTATAGTCATCAAAAAGAACGCAATAATAGAAGATGGAACTGTAATAGGCTAATTCATCAAAAAATTGAATAATAAAAAGGTCCCGCTTTGTCGGGATTTTTTTATTATAAAGCTATCGCATCAGCTGGGAGATCAGAAATTTTAAGCAAGTGCAAATTCAATCCAGCATCGGCGAAGGCCTTAACCGCTTTTTTATGGTCTATTTTGATAAAACCAAAGGTATCATAATGCATTCCGATGATGTTTTTACAGTTTAAATATTTAGCTGCAATAATGGCATCATCTATCCCCATAGTAAAATTATCTCCGATAGGCAAAAAAGCATAATCAATGGCGTTTAATTCTCCTATCAGTTTCATCTCTTGGTTTAAAGCCGTGTCACCTGCGTAGTAAACCGTTTTGCCAATTGCTTTAATGATAAAACCAGCTGCAGTACCGCCGTATGTTCCATCAGGTAAAGAGTTTGAATGCGCTGCATATTCCATTTTGACAGTGCCAAAATCAAAAGCCCATTTCCCCCCCAAATTCATTGGATGCCCGTTAGTG
>JBILPO010000019.1:0-12535 GCA_044373805.1 Pelobium sp. | reverse complement strand
TTACCTAATTTAAAACCGCTTGTCTCTGCATAAGCAATCTCAGGATAATAAAGTTGGGGAATAAATCCATCGCTTATGGCAATAATGCTTAATTGTTCAGGAATTTTAATTTTCAGTTTTTGTACTACTTTCATTACGCCGGTTAATATTTCGTCGCTCATACAAAATACTGCATCGGGCTGGTGCGTTTCAAAAGCTCTTTCAAAAATTTGATTGGCCAAAACAGCACTATTGGCAAATTCTGTAATCAAAGTGGCCTCTTTACCATTATTCTTGATGTAATTTTCAAAAGCTTTTAGCCTTTTCTGGGTAATAGATAAATTGAGGTCTCCAAAAAAAGCAATTATTTTTTTCTTCTTTTTATTGAGCAATGCTTCAGCAGCTAATTCGGCAGCTGTAACATCAGCTACACATACCTTATTACACGCTTCAAATGCAGGAACCTTATCAAAAAATATAATAGGGATGCCAATATCCTCAACCTTTAGAAAGGGTTTAATATCTTCTGTATTAGAGGTAATAGATACAAATATACCAGCCACTCTACTTTGTTTACATCGTTTCAGGTTTTCTAGCTCTATTGCTGGGTCGTCAACAGATTGCAAAATAATTAGAGAATAACCATACCTACGTACCTCTTCTTCTAAAGAACTAATAAAAGAATGGTAAAAGTAGTTAGATATTGCAGGTACAATTACCCCAAATTCTTTACTATTATTAGTTCGTAAATTAATAGCATACGTATTGGGTTCATATTCGAGAATATTAGCTAACTCACGGACTTTCTCCTTAGTTTCTTTGGAAATATCTGGATGATCTTTTAACGCTCTAGATACCGTCGATATACTTAAGTTGAGCATATCAGATAGTTTTTTTAAAGTTACATTAGCTTTCAAGTGGCTTATAATTAGGGCTTAAAGATATAAATTTTCCACAACAAACATTACCGCAAACATTACCGCAAACCTTTGCGCTGGTTTTTGATCCAATATCAATTAATTTAGATAAGACTACTCATACCTTAGATGCACCAATTTATTATAAACCAATTAAACTCAATAAAATGAAAAATCTAATACTCATTTTTATGTTGTTGTTAACTACAACAACATTTGCACAACAAACTTATACCATAAAAGGTAAAGTTGTTGACGGTACCAATGAAACGCTTCCCGGTGCAGCTGTTACTTGTGTAAATATTAATAAAAGCACTTTAACAGACGAGAACGGAAATTTTATAATAGCTGGAATACCAGCTAACAGAGAAGTGAAACTTAGAATTACTTACGCAGGCTTTACAACAATAGAAAAAACGATAGATTTAAGCACTGGTAATGTAGAAGGTCTTACTATTGTATTGAAATCAGATCCATTATCATTAAATGAAGTGGTGGTAACTGGGGTAAGTACTCCGGGTTCTAAATTAACAAGTAGCGTTTCTGTGAGTTCAATCACTAGTGCCGATTTATTAAAATCTGCTCCACGTACTACTGCAGAAATTTTCAGAACTATCCCTGGTATTCGTTCAGAAGCTTCAGGTGGTGATGGTAATACCAATATCACTGTCCGTGGGGTGCCTATTTCTTCTGGAGGTTCTAAATACCTGCAATTACAAGAAGATGGGTTACCTGTTTTACAATTTGGAGACATCGCTTTTGCAACGTCTGATATATTCTTAAGAGCAGATCAGTCGGTCGCTAAAATAGAAGCCATTCGTGGGGGTTCTGCATCAACACTAGCAACCAATTCGCCTGCCGGTATTATCAACTTTATCAGTAAAACGGGTACTACAGAAGGCGGAAGTATTTCTACTAATTTTGGTTTAGATTATCAAAACACTAGAACAGATTTCGATTTTGGATCTTCTTTAGGCGAAGGTTTAACTTTCCATGTAGGCGGTTTTTACAGAGGTGGCGAAGGCCCAAGAACAGCAGGTTACAATGCCAATAATGGGGGTCAGTTTAAAGCCAATCTTACCAAACAATTTAAAAATGGTTACGCTCGTGTTTACATGAAGTATTTAAACGACAGAGCCATTGCTTATATGCCAATGCCAGTTCAAGTGAGTGGCACAAATGCAGATCCTAAATTTGAATCTTTAGCAGGTTTTGATGCTAAAAACGGAGCAATACATAGCCCATATTTATTACAAAACTTAGGTTTAGGTGTTGATGGTCAGTTAAGAAGAAGCGATGTTACTGATGGTATGAACCCAGTTTCTTCATCTGTTGGCGCCGAATTTCAGTTTGATTTAGACAATGGCTGGAGTGTAGAAAACAGAGGAAGATTCTCTTTAAATTCAGGTCGTTTTGTTTCTCCTTTCCCAGCACAAGTGGGCACAAAAGCATCTATACTATCAACAATCGGAACTGCAATGAACACCAACTTAACTGGTGGTAGCTTAAAATATGCTTATAACGGAGCAACATATAACGGTAGCAACGCCATGATTATTCACATGTTTGATACCGAGTTAAACAACTTTAACAATTTTGTGAACGATTTAAAAGTGAGAAAATCTATTGGAAAAGCCGACCTTACTTTTGGCTATTTTAAATCAAACCAAAATATTAACATGTCTTGGTTATGGAATTCTTATGTGTTAGATGTAAATGGCGATGAAGCAAAACCTTTAAACGTTTTTACAGCTGGTGGCGCAAATATCAGTCAAAACGGATTATTCGCTTACGGGGTACCAGTTTGGGGTAATTTACACAGAAGTTATAACGCTAAATATGATATTTCTGCTCCTTACATGGCTTTATCTTTACCAGTTAATGATCAATTAAATGTGGATGCAAGTTTTAGATACGATTTTGGAAAAGTTAGAGGAAGCTATGCAGGGAATACTCAAACTAGATTTGATGTAAATAATGATGGCGTAATTTCTCCAACAGAACAAAGCGTATCTGCTATAGATTTAGCCAATGCAAAACCAATCAACTATAACTACGATTATGCTTCTTATTCAATTGGCGCTAATTATTTGATTGATGATGCTAAAGCAGTATTTGGTCGTTACAGCAAGGGTGCTGCCGCAAAAGCAGATCGTATTTTATTCTCTCCAAATGTTTTAGCAGATGGAAATGCTTTTGGTGCTGTAGACAAAATAGACCAAGCAGAATTAGGTTTCAAATACAAATACAACAAAGGTGGTTTATTTATTACCGGTTTTTATGCCAGTACAAATGAAGCAGGTGGTTTTGAAGCTACTACTCAAAAAATCATCGAAAACGATTATAAATCTTACGGTTTAGAACTAGAAGCGGTTGCCAATTTAGCTAAGAACTTTGATGTAAGAGGTAGCTTAACTTTAACAAAGGCCGAAATTTCTTCGGGCGCTAACAAAGGTAATACCCCAAGAAGACAAGCTGATGTTATTTTCAGCTTAATCCCAAGCTATACCATAAACAAGTTTGCAACTGGCATCAGTATTATTGGGACTACAAAATCTTACGCTCAAGACAATAACAAACTAGTTTTACCAGGATACACCATCGTAAGTCCTTATATCAATTACAACATCAGCAAAAGATTAACCGCAGCCATAAATGCCAATAACATCTTAAACTCTTTCGGTTTTACAGAATCTGAAGAAGATTCAATCACAGAAAATCAAGTAAACATCATCAGAGCCAGATCAATTACCGGCAGAACCATCGGCGGAAGCTTAACTTTTAGCTTCTAATCATTAAAAAATGATGAGGGCATTTTAACACGTCGTCCGCTAAATCTTTACCCCAAAAAAAGGGTAAAGGATACCGCTACCACCGTTAATGCGCTTGTCAAATGGCAAATAAAAATCAATTATAAAGGAGTAAGGTCTAAATCTTACTCCTTTAATTAAAATCATCCCCCCAATTAAATTTTGATGACATGAACAGGCTTTCCAATAAAAATTCAATTGTAAATAAAGCAATAGAAGTGTTGGTAAATGCATCATCAGAAAATGGCATTAAAGCAACTTCTGAAACAACTGATAATTATAACAGAGTATGGGCCAGAGATAGCGCCGTAGCAGCTTTAGCCATTTTATCTAATCAAATTCAAGAACTTTATCAACCTTTAAAGTCCTCTATATTAATACTTCAAAAAGCAGCTGCCGTAAACGGACAAATTCCATCTAACGTGACTGTAAATGCCAATGGCGAAATGACAGGCGTAAGTTTTGGTGGACCGGTTGGCCGTACCGATGCCGGTTTTTGGTGGGTAATTATGACGCTACAATACCTTTATCAACTACCAGAAGAAGAATTAAAATCTACAGCTTATCACCAGGCAAACGCTATTTTTAAATTAGCCGATGCTTGGGAATTTAACGATAAAAACTTAATGTATGTGCCCATGAGCAGCAATTGGGCCGATGAATATGTGACTCATGGTTACGTATTGTATGATCAGATTTTAAGATACTGGGCACTAGATTTAGCCGGTAGTTTTTATAACCGTGACGATTGGAAAGAGAAAGCTTCAGCTATAAAAATTGCCATTAAACAGCACTATTTATTAGAAGGAGAACTCACCAATAGCTTATATACCGAAGCTCAGAAATTAGAGTTGGCAAATTTTGACTTAACCCACCAATTTATTGCATCTTTTTCTCCGGGCGATAGGGTAGAACGCTTTGATACCTGGTCTGCAGGTCTGTTATTATTACTTAAAATTCCATCAAAAGAAAGTGCTCATAAACTCGAAGAAGCTAGTTTAAACATATTCAAAGCTGCTCACCAAAAAGGAATGCCGGCTTTTTATCCTTTAATAAAAGAAGATGAACCTTTGTTCAATTACATCAAGTTAAACCACAGCTATCAGTTTAAAAATTTCCCTGGGCACTTTCATAACGGAGGAATTTGGCCTGTTGTTAACGGGTTTTTAATAGCCGGGTTAAATCAAAATGGATTTAATAAAACTGCAATTTTACTGCAGGATGCATTATGTCAAAATCTGATGAATCATCACAGTGAATTCCCATTTGCAGAATATTACGACTTTGAAAAAGCCTTACCTGGTGGAGTAAAAAATTTATGCTACAGTGCTTCGGGTTACTTAATTGCAAATAAATCTTTAACCGCTACTGATGAATTTAAAAGTCATCTTTTCTCTACTCAGTTAAAAGAAGAAGCGGTTAAGCAAGTCATCAAAGAAAAAGTAGAGAAAATTATCAAAAGAATCGGGTTATTTTCTAATCAAAAATTAGCCATTTCTATAGCTGGGGAATCTGGCTGCGGAAAAACCACATTAAGTAGAGTTATTAAAGAAGAGCTAGAACAAGCAGGAAAAAAAGTCATTATTCTTCATCAAGATGAGTATTTTAAACTTCCACCTAAGCAAAATCACCAAGCCAGACTAAAGGATTTCAATCATATTGGTCCGCAAGAAGCTAGATTGTCTTTATTAGATGATCATATTCGAAAAATTAAAAAGGCAGAGATTCAAACTTTGGCCACTCCTCACATGGATTGGGTAACTGATACCGAAGAAACTAAATATAATGATGTTAGAAATATTGACACCATCATTGTAGAAGGCACTTATACTTCTTTGCTAAAAAATATCGATCATCGTATTTTTATCAATACCAATTATAAATTTACAAAGCAAAATAGGGTAAATAGAAACCGAGAAAAAGTGACAGATTTTATAGAAAAAGTATTAGAGAAAGAAAGTGATATTATCCAACAGCATCAACAATTGGCTAATGTGGTATTAGACAGTCAAATGAATATTGTTAAACCCTAAGGCATTCAAAAAAATGAAAATTCCAAAAATTAAGCTCAGCTTCTGGCAAATCATCAACATGAATTTTGGTTTTTTTGGTTTGCAATACAGCTTTGGCTTGCAACAAGCCAATATGAGCCCAATCTATTCTTATTTGGGTGCCGAAGAAAGTAAATTACCATATTTATGGTTAGCCGGACCAATTACAGGCTTACTCATACAGCCAATTGTTGGGGCTTTAAGTGATAAAACCATCACCAAATGGGGTAGAAGAACGCCTTATTTTTTAATTGGTGCAATTTTTTGCAGTATATGCTTATTCATTATGCCCTACAGCAGTTCTGTTTGGATGGCAGCAAGCGTATTATGGATTTTAGATGCCGCTAACAATATCACACAAGAACCTTACCGGGCTTTTGTAAGTGATAAATTAGAGAAGGAGCAACATGCGATGGGCTTTTTAACGCAAAGCGCATTTACTGGTTTGGGACAAACATTGTCATACCTCACACCTACATTGCTCATCTTTTTTGGAATTAGTAAAATGGCGGCTAATGAAAACGGGATTCCAATTACCACCATAATTGCTTTTGTTATTGGCTCAGCTGTTTCTATTGGCTCCATTTTATGGACGCTAAAAACCACCAAAGAAATCCCAATGACGGAGGACGAAAAATCTGAAATCAGACAATCGCCTGTAGGTGTTGCTTCTACTTTTAAAGATATTTGGGGCGCAATTAAGAAAATGCCACTTACCATGCGCCAAATGATTCCGATGATGTTTTTTACTTGGTACGCCATGTTTATTTATTGGATTTATATTGCCAAAACATTATCTCATTCTGTATTTGGTACTAATGGTACAACCGCAGAAGGCTTTAGAAATGCCGATATTCTTTCGGGGCAGATAGGGGCATTTTATAATTTTATTGCATTTATATCAGCCTTTGGATTGGCTTGGTTAGCCAAAAAACATAAAGCCAAACACCTGCATGCTATTTGTTTAACCTTGGCGGGCATTGGACTTTTTGTTTTACCTTCTATTAAAGACCCCGTATTTGTATTTATTCCAATGATAGGGATGGGGCTTTCTTGGGCAAGTATGATGGGTAATCCCTATATTATTCTTGCAGGCAGTATTCCGCCAAAGCAAACGGGGGTTTACATGGGTATCTTTAATATGTTTATAGTAATTCCTATGTTATTACAAAACCTAACCATGCCATTATATTATGAAAGTTGGTTAGATAATAATCCTATTAACGCCATGAAATTGGCTGGTGTGATGCTTATTTTAGGGGCTATATGTACGATGTTTATTAAGACAAATTCATCCAAAGAAATAGAAATCCCAATAAACAGGGTTGGTCACTAAAATTCAACAAAAAAGCCAACTACTTTTAAAAATGGTTGGCTTTTTTGCTCGTTTTATAATTCTTTATATCTCTATTTAAGTTTAGCCAAAGCCGCTTTTAACTGTGGTATTTTACTTTCTATTTCTTCTGCAGAACATGCTCCAACAGAAGCCCTGTACCAGCACATATCCTCCGTTCCAAAGGCAGAAAAAGGAACCAACGCCAAGTTTGCTTCTTTTATCAAGTAAAAATTAAGTTTAGCAGGCGTATCTAACACCTCTCCATCTGGGGTGGTTTTTCCAACATAATCTATTTTAATAGTTAAGTAAATAGCGCCCATTGGCTCAATAGCATCTATTTTGAAACCTTCGTTTTTTAAACCAATTATGCCATTAAAAAGGCAATCTAAACTTGTTTGAATTTTGCTTTTAAAGCCCGCTAGAAATTGATTTACGGCTGGTGTATTTTTTAAATATTTAGCTGCGGCAACTTGTTCTGCCTTTGGAGACCATGCCCCCATGTGCCCAACAATACCTTTCATTTTGCCAATAATTAAGCTTGGCCCAAAACTCCAACCTACTCTTACACCGGTTGCCGCAAAACATTTAGATGCGCCATCAATAAATAGGGTATAATCTCTTAAGGCAGGCACTAAACTTACTGGGTTTACATGTACATGCTCTCCAAAAGTTAATTGAGCATAAATTTGGTCATAAAGAATGTACAACGGCTTTTCATCTTCCCCTCTAGATAAATTTTCTTCCAAAACCAACTCGCAAATTTCTTTTAGTCCGCTGGCGGTAAACATAGTGCCGGTTGGGTTTAACGGGGAACATAAGGCCAATAAAGTTGCCCCTTTTAAATGGGGTTTTAAATCAGCAGCTGTTGGCATAAAATTATTCTCGGGTTGGGTTGCAACTGCAACTCCATTTGCACCTAATAAATAGCAATAATGGTCATTATTCCAAGATGGGGCAGGATAAATCACTTTATCACCTTTATCTACCAATGCCAAATAAGTAGCGTAAATTAACGGACGAGAGCCCCCTGAAATCAAAACTTCATTAAGCTGATAATCTAAATCGAATTGTTTTTTAACAAAAGCACACACGCTTTCTCTTAAAGCTAAAACTCCATCAGCAGTTGGGTAGTTGGTTTCATGAGCAGCATAAGCCTCTACAATATAATCTTCAAATTCTTGCGGAATGGGGAACAAATGAGGGTCAAAATCACCGATTGTTAAATTGGCAATTTGAATACCTCTGGCTTTCATTTCATTCACCTCTCCGGCAATTTTAATGATTTCTGATCCTTCTAATGACTCGGCTAATACAGATACTTTCATGAATTTAATTATTGATTTTCAGTTTGCAAAGATAATTAAATCAAGATGTTTTTAAGGATTAGAAAAGCAAGTGTATCCAGCTAATTACAGACAGTCCCGTTTTACGCTGTATCCCTCACTCCTAAGGTCGTTCGGGGATGCCGCTTCACCCGGGTTTAGAAAGTAAGTTCCTCTTTCATTCATTTAATTTCTTAAATCTCTGCTAAAAACAATATTTTAGGGCATCCAATAAACCAAAATAGACAAGAATGAAAAAAGTAATTGTATTTGCTTTAACAGCAATCATCATGAGTTTTACAGCAATGGCACAAACTACAGAAGAAAAAGTATCTGCAGCAGTAGAATTGTTAAAGCAAGCCATGATTAGCGGAAACCAAGCCGATTTAGAAAACATTGCAGCTACTCATTTACAGTATGGCCACTCCGGTGGGAAATTAGAAGATAAAGCAGCTTTTGTTAAATCTATTGCAAGCGGAGCATCTGATTTTGTAACTATAGATTTATCTGAACAAACCATAAAAGTAACTGGGAAAGTTGCCATTGTGCGTCATAAATTATTGGCTACCACCAATGATAATGGCAAACCTGGCCAAGTGAAATTGGGAATTATGCTGGTATTTGAAAAAGAAAAAGGCGATTGGAAATTGTTAGCCAGACAGGCTTATAAAATTTAAGTCGTTTTTTCTGGGTTTTGCTGTTGAAAACCTAATCAATCAATCAATACGTTGATTATCTTACGACAGAAATTTAAAAATTTTTAGCACTAAAAACAGTCTTGATGAAGTATAAACTCTTATTTTTCTTTTTTGGTTTAAGCAGCCTAGTACATGCGCAGTCCAAATTACTACTTGAAAATGTGGTAATCACATCTAACAAGAATAAAACCCAAATAAGCGTTAACGAAAATGGAGCTTTACTTGTAAATGTAACTCCACAGGATGTCCAAAAATTTAAAGCAAAAAATTTAGTCAGCTATAGTGATTTTGGTGCAAGCGGTGATGGTAAAACCGATGATTTAGACGCTATTACTGCAACCCATGCTTTCGCTAATATGCACAGCCTTTCTGTGAAAGCCAATGATGGGGCTACCTATTATATTGGTGGAAAAAACCGTCCCGTAGTTATTCAAACCGACACTGATTTTGGTAAGGCTTCTTTTATTATTGATGATACCAATGTACAAAACCGCAATACGCATGTTTTCACGGTAAGTTCCAGACTACAGCCGTTTAAACTGAAAGGAATTTCTTCTCTTAAAAGGAATCAGGAGAAAATTGACGTCACCTTGCCAGGCACCTGCTTGGTTACTGTTACTAATTCTAAAGTAAAACGTTACATCCGGTTTGGGGCAAACCAAAATGATGGAAGCCCGCAAACGGATATCTTTATTGTTGATAAGAACGGGAATTTGGATTTGAACGCTCCAATTATTTGGGACTTTGACCAAATTACAGAGATCACCGCTCTGCCTATTGACAGTACAACGCTTACTATTACCGGAGGACGCTTTACCACTATTGCCAATAATGCCGAATCAAAGTACACCTATTACAGCAGAGGAATAGCAATCAGACGTTCTAATGTTATGGTAGATGGATTGGAACACCGTGTGACTGGCGAAAGAGAAAACGGCGCTCCTTATATTGGTTTTATTAACGTAGGTGACTGTTCTTATGTTACCGTTAATAACACCATTCTTACCGGACGCAAAGTGTATCAAACTATTGGTTCTGCAGGAGTTTCGGTTTCTATGGGTAGCTACGATATTTCTATTAACCGAGCCCTAAACGTGTCATTTGTAAATTGTAGCCAAACAAATGACATTAACGATAGCAAGTATTGGGGAATTTTAGGGTCAAATTTCTGCAAAAATTTGGTTTATGATGGTTGTACTTTTTCTAGGTTTGATGCCCACATGGGCGTCGCCAATGCCACCATCCGTAACTCAACTTTGGGGCATCAAGGTATTAACGCTATTGGTAGCGGGACATTTATTGTAGAGAATTCTACTATTTATGGAAGAAATCTGATCAACCTACGTACCGACTATGGTAGCACTTGGCAGGGAGAATTAGTGATCCGCAATTGTACTTTTGTACCAACTGGCGGTAGGCTAAATAGTATTAGTTTGATTGGAGGTTCTTATTCTGGGCAGCATGATTTTGGCTACACCTGTTATATGCCAGAAAAAATTATCATAGAAAACCTTCGTATTGATGATTCTAAACACCAAAAGGACTATCAAGGACCTGCAATTTTTTCAAATTTTAATACAAAGTTGACTGATGCTTCTTACCAAGAGCAATTTCCTTATGTAAAGACCAAGGAAGTTGTTTTAAAGAATATAACTGTTACTAGCGGTAAAACTTTAAGGATAAGCGACAACCCGTATATGTTTAAGGATGTGAAAGTAAATAAGGATTAATTTGGGGAAAAATAATTAAGAAAGGTTTAAAACTACAGCAATAGATTCTCTGATTTTTTTATGTAATAACGGAGAAATAGAACCTATTTTTTGGATTAGTTTTTTGTTATCAATGGTCCTGATCTGGTCAATTAAAATTGCTGATTCCTTCTCTAAACCGTTTTCAAAATCGGGAGTTAAATTTATTCTTAAAAGCTTTGCTTCTTTATAAATATCAGATGTGATAGGTAAAACAATAGTTGAAGGATGGTTGACCGTATTTAAATGATTGGTTTGTATAATAACAACCGGCCTTATTTTACCTGGAACAGTTCTACCAGCCGGATTTAAATTAGCAATCCAAATATCAAATTGCTTAATATTCATCTAATCCATCAGATAAAGTGATGTCAAATTCGCTGTTGATTTTCATCGAATCTTCTCTGACCATAAATGATTCTTTTGCCAGTTGACCAGCAATCGTTTTTTCTTGAATGGCTTTTTTATAGGCTATGATAGCTTTCTTTATAAATCCTGTTTTAGAAATATTTATTTCTTTAGCCAACCTTTCTACCTCATTAAAAAGATCGTCTTCAATTTTTAATAATATACTTTTCATGATATATCAATTATATATACAAAAGTATATATTTTTTGTTAGAATTGCTGACCTATTTTAATAAACCCGGGTGAAGCGGATACCGGCCAAGTGGCTAAAGCCTTGTGCCGTATGAGCGTAAAACGGGGCTATCGGGAGCTATGAAACACTGAAATTGCTTTTCTAAAAAATCGCTTTTGCTATCTCGAGAGATTACTCAATAAAACACAAAGTTTATTGAACAGCATCTTTTTCCGCTATCTTCTTAAGTAATTCGTTTTGTTCTTTTTTTAATTTCAGACTTTTTCTAAAATAGCTGATTATGAGAGTAATGATTGCTATTGGAATCATTACTGATACTACTAATATTATTATTATTTCAAGAGCTCCTAAGTTTAACATTAAATACATAGTTAGATAAAATATAAATACAATTAAAAAATCGCTTTTGCTATTTCGTGAGTCTGCTCGGGTTTGCCCATGGTATAAAAATGTAAAACGGGAGCACCACCGGCAATCAACTCTTTACATTGCTGAATCATAAATTCGGTACCTACTTTTTTAACTTCCTTAATGTTTTTGCATTCCTGTACAGCTTCGCTTAAATCTTCTGGTAAATCTATATGGAAAATTTTTGGCAAAGAAACCAACTGTTTTACAGAACTAATAGGTTTTAAACCAGGAATAATAGGCACATGAATATCGTTTTCTCTACATTTTTTCACAAAATCAAAATACTTTTGGTTATCAAAAAACATTTGAGTCACTATAAATTCGGCACCCATTTCTACTTTTTGTTTCAAGTATTTAAAATCGGTTTTTAAGTTAGGCGCTTCAAAATGTTTCTCAGGATAACCGGCTACACCAATACAAAAATCACTTGTATCGCCACTTTGTACATCTTCATGCAGATATTTCCCTGCGTTATGATCTTTCACGTGTTGCAATAAATCTGTCGCAAAAGCATGGCCACCTGGCGTTGGAATAAAAGAAGAATCAGCATGACGGGCATCGCCTCGTAAAACTAAAACATTATCTATTCCTAAAAACTGCATATCTATTAAGGCATTTTCTGTTTCTTCTTTTGTAAAGCCACCGCAAATTAAATGCGGAAC
>JBILPO010000265.1:0-3687 GCA_044373805.1 Pelobium sp. | reverse complement strand
TTTTTCTGCCTTAGAAAATGTTCCCGGACAGCAAGAGCTTCAGCATCTTCAAAATATTTTTGCTGGGGATGAAGATTTTATGACTAAGCTGATGCTGATGGATAAAGTTTTTGATGATGCGCCTCATTTAGACGCTTTAAGAGAAACCACCTTTGATTTAATGATGATTAATTTCTTTGCAGAGGATGCGAAAAAATTAGACGAAGACTATTTAGATTCTCCAGAATGGGAGAAAATAGAAGACGAAACCATTGAACGAGGAACAGAACTTTTAAACTTGTTACTTTACCTTAAAGAATGCGAGGATGAAGAAATTGACCCTTCTTTAGATGATTATTTGAAAGAGTTTTTGTTGGTAGAAGAAGATGAATTTCAGGATGAACACCGCATTTACGAAGATGTAATTGCGCATCAGGTTTTAATGGAAAGTAACTTGGAAGAAATTGCCAGAGTTTCTCAAAACCTATCAGATGATTCGGAAATTAAAGACATTTTTTATCCTTTAATGGCTTTCTTTTATGATACAGACCCATCAGCAGAATCACTTAAAAAGTTGATGCGGCTATTTTAGAGTTAATTTTAAGTTTCAAGAAATAAATCAGTTAAACCTAAACCTCAAAACAAATGGAGAATTTAAACAAACAAGCAATTAACAACGGAGTAATTTTAGGACTACTTAGCCTAGCGGTGCAAATCATCATTTATTATGCGTTTCCTTCAATAATAGGTTCAATAACTTTCTCAATAGTATTAACACTATTTTCATTGGCACTTTATATTTTCTTTACCCTTGATTTAAGAAAGAAAATTGGTGGATTATGGGCTTTTAAAGACGCTTTAAAAGGTATTTTTGTAATGTCTTTAATTGGTAATTTAATATCTACAGTGTCTAATTTTATATTTTTTAAGTTCATAGAAACTGGTGCTTATGATAAATTAGCCCCCATTGTAGAAGAGCAAGCTATTGCAAATTTAGAGAAATTTGGAGTTACGGATCAAGACGCCATTGATAAAGGTGTGGAGCAAGCGTTAGCTCAAATTAAATCGGTTTATCAGCCAGATCTAAAATCTTTTTTTATCACTTTAGGAACAGTGATAATTGTTGGATTTATTTTATCCTTAATATTTGCAGCAATATTTAAAAAGAACCCTCCAATGTTTACCCCAATAGAAGAAACAGATTAGCCAAAAAATAAATTTATATTTGACAAATCAAATGGTCATAAAAAACGCTTAATGGTAAACATGAGGCGTTTTTTTGTAAATAAGCTTTTAAAAAATAATGAATATCTCTATTGTTGTACCAGCCTTTAATGAAGTAGAATCTTTACCAGAATTAACCAACTGGATTAGAGAAGTGATGCAAAAAAATGCTTTTTCTTATGAAATTATCTTAATTGATGATGGGAGTAATGATGGTAGTTGGGAAAAAATTGAAGAGCTAAATCAAACTCATTCAGAAGTTAGAGGCATTAAATTCAGAAGAAATTATGGTAAATCAGCCGCTTTAAATGTTGGCTTTGCAGCTGCAGAAGGCGAAGTGGTGATTACTATGGATGCAGATTTACAAGATTCGCCTGATGAAATTCCGGTACTTTATAAAAGGATTAAAGAAGAGAAATTAGATCTGATTTCTGGCTGGAAAAAGAAAAGATACGACCCTTTAACTAAAACCATCCCCACTAAGTTTTTTAATGCAGCAACCAGAAGCATGTCGGGAATTAATAATTTACACGATTTTAATTGTGGTTTAAAAGCTTACCGTAAAGAAGTAGTTAAAAATATTGAGGTTTATGGTGAAATGCACCGATACATCCCTGTACTTGCCAAGTGGGCTGGTTTTAAAAAAATAGAAGAACAAGTAGTAGAACACCGAGCTAGGAAATATGGAACTACAAAATTTGGCTTTAGCCGATTCATTAATGGCTTTTTAGATCTGCTGTCTATATTTTTTGTCGGTAAATTTGGAAAACGACCAATGCACTTTTTTGGTTCCATGGGCGTATTAAGCTTTTTATTAGGAACAATAATGGCTTTATGGATTATTGGCGAAAAGCTTTATGATATAGCCAATCATATCAAAATACAAAGAGAAGTCACAGATCAGCCTTTATTTTACATTGCTTTAGTCGCGGTAATTTTAGGCTCTCAGCTTTTTTTAACAGGTTTTGTTGCCGAATTAGTTTCCAGAAATTCTGCACACCGAAATTATTATCAAATAGAGAAGGAAGTGTAATTTTTGTCAGTTGTTAGTTAACATTTATAAGTTGCCAGTTTATAAGCATCATCAAATTATCTAATTTTCAAACCTTCAAATCAATTATCTTCAAATTAGTACATGTTTTTTTCCATCATCATTCCGCTTTATAATCGTCCGCAAGAAATTGAGGAGCTTTTAAACACGCTTACCACGCAAAGTTATACCGCTTTTGAGGTTTTGGTGATTGAAGATGGTTCAACCCTTGATGCTAAAGATATTGTTACCTCTTTTCAATCCAAACTAGATATTCACTATTATTTTAAGCCTAATGAAGGCCAAGGGTTTGCTCGTAATTATGGTTTTGAAAGAGCTAAAGGAGACTATTTCATCATTTTTGATTCAGATTGCTTAATTCCCGAAGATTATTTAGAAAACGTTAAGAATCATTTAAATAAAGATTACTTAGACGCTTTTGGAGGTCCAGATGCGGCACATCCATCATTTACACCTATTCAAAGAGCCATTAGTTACGCCATGACTTCTGTTTTTACCACTGGAGGAATTAGGGGAAAAGCTAAAAATGCTGGTGGACAATTTCATCCCCGAAGTTTTAATATGGGTTTGTCCAAAAAAGTTTGGAGAAAATTAGGTGGTTTTATACTCACTCGTTTAGGTGAAGATATTGAGTATTCTATTCGTATTCATCAAGCAGGTTTTAAAATAGGATTGATTCCTGACGCATTTGTGTATCATAAAAGGAGAACAAGTTTTAAACAATTTTGGAAACAACTTCATTTTTTTGGTCGGGCCCGTATAAACATCACCACTTTCTTTCCTAAAACATTAAAGCTCGTTCATTTCTTTCCTGCTGTTTTTACGTTATTTCTGATCATTACCTTGTTGGCAAATCTGTTTTTTGAGGTTTTTGCACCAACTTTTAATTTTTTCTTATCTATTTATATATTGTTGATATTTTTCGACTCGTGGTCTAAAAATAAATCGGCAAAAGTTGCATTTTTAAGCATCTTTGCATCATTCATTCAATTAACTGCTTATGGCTTAGGCTTCATGCAGGATTTTTGGAAAAAACTCATTTTAAAAAGTAAATTATAAGATGCTTTCGGCTTTTTAGCCAAAGACATTAAGCTCAAAAAATATGGACAAATCCTTTTCTGTGATAGATGTTTTAGAAACTTCATGGGATATTACTCGTAAAAATTTTCTAGTTATTATTGGTTATTCGGTGGTTGCTTTTGTAGTGTTGGCAGTGGTTCAATTATCCTCCACATTTATTATGAGCGTTCAAAATGCTTTTATAAATATCCTAGGTTTATTCGCCATTTTAATTGCCAATAGTATTGCCACATTAGGTTTTTATAAATTGGCTTTTAGGTTGATAGATCATGACGAAGAAGATTTCTCTGCCATATCAATTATCCCTTCTTGGAGAAATATTTCTAGTTTCATGAGTCTTACCTTATTATTAG
>JBILPO010000341.1:0-3109 GCA_044373805.1 Pelobium sp. | reverse complement strand
TTACCGTTACTTTAATTTGCCCTGGATAAGTCATTTCTGTTTGAATTCGGTTAGAAATATCAGCCGCTAAAATTTCAGATTGTGCATCAGAAATTTTCTCACTTTCTACTACCACCCTTAACTCTCTTCCT
Source organism: Pelobium sp. (assembly GCA_044373805.1). Lineage (GTDB taxonomy): Bacteria > Bacteroidota > Bacteroidia > Sphingobacteriales > Sphingobacteriaceae > Pseudopedobacter. The sequence goes on along the minus strand of JBILPO010000341.1, from coordinate 2,978 downwards.
GCTTGGATAGCAAAAGTTTTTTCTACCCCTGGATAGGATAAAGCTAAACTTTCTAACTCTTTTAATCTTCTGATATAACTTTCTACTACTTCACGTCTAGCACCTGGACGAGCACCAGAAATAGCATCACAAGCCTGAATAATTGGAGAAATCATGGATGTCATTTCAATTTCATCATGGTGAGCACCAATGGCATTACAAATTTCTGGATGTTCTTTATATTTTTCTGCCAATTGCATTCCTAAAATTGCGTGTGGCAATTCTGGGTTATCATCTGGCACTTTACCTATATCATGTAAAAGACCTGCTCTTTTAGCCATCTTTGCATTTAAGCCCAATTCAGATGCCATAGTAGCGCAAAAATTAGCTACTTCGCGAGAGTGTTGCAAAAGGTTTTGACCATAAGATGAACGGTAACGCATACGCCCAACCATTCTAATTAACTCGGGATGCAAACCATGAATCCCTAAATCTATTACAGTACGCTCCCCTATTTCTACAATTTCTTCTTCAATTTGCTTTTGAGTTTTAGCTACAACTTCTTCAATTCTGGCTGGGTGAATACGTCCATCTGTAACCAAACGATGTAAAGCTAAGCGAGCAATTTCTCTTCTTACAGGGTCAAAACCCGATAAAATGATAGCTTCGGGAGTATCATCAACAATAATTTCTATTCCTGTTGCGGCTTCTAAAGCTCTAATGTTTCTACCTTCTCTACCAATAATTCTACCTTTGATCTCGTCGTTTTCGATATTAAAAATAGAAACCGTGTTTTCAATTGCAGATTCTGTAGCTGTACGCTGAATGGTTTGAATGACCACTTTTTTAGCTTCTTTAGCCGCAGTTAATCTGGCTTCATCTACAATATCTTTAATAGAAGCCATAGCATTGGTGCGGGCTTCTTCTTTTAATTGGCTTTCTAATTGATTTTTAGCATCATGTGCTGATAAACCTGCTATAGACTCTAATTGGCTAATATGCTGCAATTTAATAGTCTCAATTTCTTCTTGCTTTTTAACAACTACCTCAGTTTGCTTTTCAAACTGCTTACGCTGATTCTCTAACTCCTGCTCCTTTTTGTTTTGATTCTCTAATTTTTGATTCAGAGACTGTTCTTTTTGTTTGAAAGAATTTTCTCTTTGAGCCAGTGTATTATTCTTTTGATTTACTTCTTGCTCATGATCTGCTTTCATCTGCAAAAATTTCTCTTTTGCTTCTAGCAGTTTATTTTTCTTTAAAATCTCTGCATTGCTCTCAGCATCTCTCAATATCTTTTTCACTTTGTTTTGAGCAGCAACTTCTTGCTTTTTGATGAGCTGACGTAGTAAGTACCTTCCTGTTAATATACCACCACCAAAAGCTACTACAGCTAGGGCGAGGTAAATAATTATTTCCATAAACTTTAATTAAATAAAATAAAAAAACCGCGTTAAATTTTAGAGTTCATGTATTGTAAACTTATCGAACATGCTTAGGGTTTAAACCATAAACAGATGACTAAACAGTCAAATGAGTGATGTTTTTGCGACCCTTCTGTATATCGAAGTGTTAAGTTTAATAAATAGTGAAACCTAAAATCTAAAGCGGTTAGATTTTAATACGCTTAAATAAAGAACAATTATTTTTTCTGATTAAAAAAATCGTTTAGCAAACTATCTAACTGGTAAACTTTCTCTGCTACGTCTGTATCCTCGTTACTAGCCTTTTTTTCGGCTCTTATTGAAGCCGAGGCATAATGAAGTACACACATAGAAAGTAAGTCTTGTTTATCTTTAACCGCATAATTTTCTTGATATTCTTTTATACGATCATTGATCAGCTTTGCAGCTCTTCTCACAATTTCTTCTTCCTCCATATTTATCTTTAAAGGATAAACACGGTCAGCAATATTTATTTTTATCGAGATTTCTCCCATTTGAGCTTAGGTTCACTATGCATTACTTTTTTAGTAATACAATACACTTATCTATTTCCCGCACAAATTCGTTAATTTTTTGCTTGATGTCAAGTGTTTTTTCACTTGAGCCTTCTAAACTTTTCGCCAGCTTCAAAACTCTTAGCTTTTCATCCTGCTCTTTTCGCTTAGATTCGCTAGTTTCTAAGGCTACTTTTAGCGACTGATTTTCTAAATTTAGTAGGTCATTGTGCTCCTGTAAGGCTTTTGACAAATCAACCAGCTTTTGGGTGCGGTCCATCACCTGATCTAATTTCTTTGCTATTACAGACATTTTTTTCTTTAAATATTTTTTATTTTTTTGCTTTCGCCGATGATTATCTTACCTCGGCACCTACTTCTTTGCCGAAGTTAGTAATTAATTTTTGCATGATACCATCAATTTGCTGATCCGTCAAAGTCTTTTCCTCATCCTGCAAAATAAAACTCAAAGCGTAAGACTTTTTATTTGCGGGTAATTTATCACCTTGATAAACATCAAAAACATTCACTTCTTTTAATAAAGATTTCTCTGTTTTAAGTGCAATTCTTTTTAAAGCTTCAAATTTAACAGATTGATCTAACAATAGAGAAAGATCTCTTTTTACCGCTGGGAATTTAGATACTTCCTTATAAGTGATTTTATTGTTTTTCACCAACATCAGTAACATATCCCAATTAATATCGGCATAAAAAACGGGCTTACTTACATCAGCTTTTTTAAGCTCGCTGGTGGCTATAGCTCCAAACTTAACCAATACTTTTACACCTCTTTTATATTCAATGCCGTAAGCAAATTTGTCATCAGCAATTTCATCAGATTGAAGATTAACAATATTCAATCGTTTTAAAATAGCATCAACACTTGCTTTGAGATGATAAAAACCAATAGCTTTGGCTGATTGATTCCACTGCTCTGCCTCAGATTTACCACTCATAAAAATTGCCAAATGATTTCTCTCTTGGTATTTCCCCTCTACAATGTGATAGGTTTTACCCAGCTCATAAAGCTTTAAATCAGCATTTCTTCTGTTTTGATTGTAAG
>JBILPO010000264.1:0-3704 GCA_044373805.1 Pelobium sp. | reverse complement strand
GTATCCAATAATTATCCTATTGATGAGGTACGAAAAATGGGGGCCGATATTATTATCGGAGTAGATGTTCAAGACGGATTAAAAAATAGAGATTCCTTAAAGGAAGCCACACAAATTCTCCTTCAAATATCCAATCTTCAAATGATAGGGGCTATGCCAGAGAAAATAAGAAAGACCGATATCTATATTAAACCTGATATTTCAGGATATACTGTTATTTCATTTGATAAAGAAAATGAAATTATAAAAAAGGGAGAAGATGCCGCTTTAAAAGTTTTGGATCAAATAAATAAAATTGGACAAACTAATAAACCATCCCAAAGATTAGACTCTAAAAACGGTTTAATCAATATTACCAAATTAACTATCAACGATGTTAAAGATTACACTCGCGCTTATATTATTGGTAAATTAGGATTTATACAAGGCAGCAAAATTAGTTATGAGCAATTAAAACAAGGCATTAATACCCTTAATGCAACTGGAAATTTCTCTGTAATTAATTACCAATTGAATAAATTTAATTCGGGCGATGAACTAGAATTAACCATAAAAGAAAGTGGAAATAGCACTTTTTTAAAATTTGGTTTGCATTATGACGGGCTCTATAAAAGCGCTGCTTTAATAAACCTAACTCAAAAAAAATCCCTTTTTAGAAATGATGTTTTATCTGTAGATTTAGTTATTGGCGACAACTTTAGATACAATTTAGACTATTATATTGATAACGGATTTTATTTCAGTTTCGGATTTAAATCCCGCTTCAATCAGTTCAATAAAAATGTCTCTACCGACTTTAGTAATGGTGCAATTTTTCAACAACTCGGTATAAATTCTTTAAATGTTGATTATTCTGATTGGACCAACTCGGCCTATTTGCAAACTATTTTCGAACAAAAGTTTCTTGTTGGAGCAGGAGTAGAAATGAAACATCTAAAAATATCCTCTAAAACATTAGAAAACATCAATCCCGTTTTTGAAAAAAGTGATTATACAAGTGTCTACGGTTATTTAAAATACGACTCTTTAGACAGTAAATATTTTCCTAAAAAAGGATGGTATTTTAATAGTAATCTGCAATCGTATTTATTCGCCTCTAATAATTCTAATCAATTTAATCGATTCTCTATTGCTAGTTCCGAACTAGGAATCACAAGAACTTTCTATAAAGTAATCAATTTAAAATTTGAATCGGGTGCAGGTTTATCTTTCGGACAAAAAAGCATGCACTTTTTAGACTTTGTTCTAGGAGGTTATGGCTTTAATCCTATCAATAATTTCAAACAATTTTATGGATATGATTTTATCAGTATTTCTGCCGATAGTTATGTTAAGGCTTTAGCGACATTAGATATTGAGTTTTATAAAAAAAACCATATCAATTTTTCGGTTAATTATGCCAATGCCGAAGATAAATTATTCAGTACCGGAAATTGGCTTGCCACCCCAAGATATTCAGGATATGCAGTAGGTTATGGATTAGAAACCATACTTGGCCCCCTCGAAATTAAATACTCTTGGTCACCCGAATTACCCAAAGGATTTCTGGGATTCAATGTAGGTTTTTGGTTTTAAAGCTCAGAAATTTTCTATTTTCGTAAAAATATTAAACAAAAAAAGTATATTTGAACAAATAAAACTAAAAAGAATAAACTATGTCTATTTGGAAAAGAAAACCTTTGGCGCTATTACTTGCAGAAGCGTCTGATTCTGAAAAAGGATTAAAAAGAACATTAACAGCTTGGTCATTGGTAGCCTTAGGAATAGGAGCTATTATAGGAGCTGGACTTTTTGTGAGAACAGCAACCGCTGCAGCTCAAAACGCAGGACCATCCGTAACAATCGGATTTATTGTAGCAGCTATTGGTTGCGCTTTAGCTGGATTATGTTATGCTGAATTATCCTCTTCCATTCCAATTTCAGGAAGTGCTTATACCTATACTTATGCAACCATGGGTGAATTATTAGCTTGGATCATTGGTTGGGATTTAATATTAGAATATGCTGTAGGTGCTGCAACCGTAGGAATTGCTTGGAGTGAATACCTCAACAATCTGCTGGTCAATGTGCTCCATACGAGTCCAATTCCCTATTCCTTATCGCATTCGCCATTTCAAAAAGTATTAGATCCAGTTACACATCAAGTAATTGAGCAAGGAATTATCAACTTGCCAGCCTTGTTTATTGTAGCTGTAATTAGTTTATTATTAATTAGAGGAACTCAAGAATCTGCTTTTGTTAATGGAATTATTGTAGTGGTAAAAGTTGCCATTGTAATCATGATTATCGTCTTTGGATGGAGTTATATCAATCCTGTAAACCATACACCTTACATTCCAGAAAGCTCCATATTTACAGATGAACATGGCGTTGGTCATAGTTATGGAGGTATAATGGGTATTCTTGGTGCTGCAGGAACAGTGTTCTTTGCTTTCATCGGATTTGATGCCGTAAGTACCGCTGCACAAGAAACTAAAAATCCAAAAAGAGATATGCCAATTGGTATACTTGGCTCTTTAGCAGTTTGTACTGTTTTATATATCCTTTTTGCTCATGTTTTAACAGGAGTAGCAACAGTAGAAGATTTTAGAACTGGTGGTAAAGAAGCTTCAGTAGCTTTTGCAATAGGAAAATATATGATAGGTTACCAATGGCTGGCTCAATTTGTTACAGTAGCAATTTTAGCAGGTTTTTCTTCTGTTATTTTAGTAATGCTACTTGGTCAATCCAGAGTTTTTTATGCTATGGGAAAAGATGGTTTATTGCCAAAAGCATTCGGGGATTTACACCCAAAATACAAAACTCCTTACAAAGCTAATCTTGCCATCTTAGTAATTGTTGGTTTGTTTGCTGCATTTATTCCTGGTGATATTGTAGGAGATATGACAAGTATTGGAACCTTATTTGCATTTATCCTTGTATGTATTTCAGTAATTGTATTAAGAAAAACCAATCCGGAAATGAAACGCGAATTCAAAACCCCTTTGGTTCCTTTTGTGCCAATTTTAGGAGTTTTAGTTTGTCTTGCTATGATCTACGGATTAGGATGGACTAACTGGCTTCGACTAGCAGTATGGTTGCTTATTGGTCTAGTTATTTATTTTGCTTACAGTAAAAAAAATAGCAAATTAAACAATCCAGATAAAGACATTCAAAAATAACAACCACTAAAAAGCATTAAATCTGAAACCTCATTTTTAATGCTTTTTTTATTTTTCGGAAAACATTTTTTACGACATTTGTGATAATGAAAAACTGGGACGATTTACTTATTCTATTAAAATACCTCATCAAGAGAAATCCGGAATGAGTAAAAATTCTTTTTGAGTGTTAACTAAAGTTGGGTTACCCCCACACTTTTATTTTTCAAACCTTTAAACAAAAAGAAAATGCCAATTTATCATAAACTAGGAAATATCCCTCACAAGCGTCACATTCAGTTTGAAAATCCGGATGGCGGATTGTATTACGAACAACTTTTCGGTACTGAGGGCTTTAATGGACATTCGTCATTATTATATGAGGTTCATCGGCCAACGCAAATAAAAGAAATCCTAAAATCGTATTCTGTTGAGCCCAAAATTGCTATTGGGAAAACATAAAATCTTTATTATTAAAAGGATTCGAACTAAAACCAGAGGATGATTTTTTAGACAGCAGAAAAGCAATGCTGGTTAATAAAGATTGTACCATTGGATTGGCGG
>JBILPO010000263.1:0-3706 GCA_044373805.1 Pelobium sp. | reverse complement strand
TTCTGGCATTGCACCAGGTAAATCCATTTTGTTTAATACCGGTATAATGTGTAAATCTTGTTCTAAAGCTAAATATAGATTAGAAATAGTTTGAGCTTGAATTCCTTGTGAAGCATCTACAATTAATAATGCGCCTTCGCAAGCAGCAATAGATCTCGAAACTTCGTAAGAAAAATCTACGTGTCCAGGTGTATCAATAAGGTTAAGGGTATATTCTTCTCCTTCATGAATGTAATTCATTTGTATAGCATGACTTTTAATCGTGATGCCACGTTCTCTTTCCAAATCCATATTATCCAGTAATTGAGCCTGAGACTCACGCTGAGTGATGGTTTTGGTGAATTCTAATAATCGATCTGCAAGAGTACTCTTACCATGATCTATGTGTGCAATTATGCAAAAGTTACGTATATGCTTCATTTGATCTGCAAATATAGATTTTTAAGGCTATTTTTTTTGAGTATTTTCTTGAATATTTGGTCATTTTTTAACTCCATCAATAAAAGATATTTTAACTCTCAAGATATGAAGGGAAGTTTAATTATTGTTCTTATTTAACAAGGCAAATAGTTAAATATATTTTAATGAAGCGGTATCCATGTCTGAAATATTCGGACTGGCTTTATTAGGAATAAAGTCACCATAACTGCGGTAGGAGGTAATGAAACCCGTTTTATCTCAATAACAATCGAAACACCTAAATTTTTTAAAATTAATTTTAAAAAAAAACAACCTTAAATAGGTTGCTTTTTTTTATAGTGTGAAGAAATGAAGATTACTCTCTTTTTAAACCAAATTTCTCTATTTTACTGTAAAGATGACTTCTTTGAATATCTATATCTTCGGCAGTTTTAGAAACATTCCAATTATTTTTCTCGAGTTTGTATTTGATAAATTCCATTTCAGCGTGATCTTTATAATCCTGAAAATTAGTGAATGAATCGTAATCAAAACCGCTTGAAATGGTGTCATTGATATTTTGTGGTTCGTAAATACTACCTATAGGATTTGCAAATGATTTTACATCATCAACGGTAATGGTTTTATCACTTAAAATAATTAATCGTTCTATAACATTTCTTAATTCTCTGATATTACCAGTCCATGGTAAAGCTTTTAATGCTTCTTGGGCATCATTATTTATTTTTTTAACTGGAATGCAGTAATCATTACATATTTCTTCACAAAAATTTTGAGAAAGTAGGCTGATATCATCTCTTCTTTCTGTTAAAGGAGAAACATGAATATGAATTACATTTAAACGGTGATATAAGTCTAAACGGAAATTACCTGCTTCAATCTCTTTTAAAAGATCTTTATTGGTGGCTGCAATCACTCTTACATTTACATCAATTTCTTTTTCGCCACCTACTCGGGTAATTTTATTTTCTTGTAAGGCTCTCAACACTTTTGCTTGGGCAGATTGGCTCATGTCGCCAATTTCATCTAAAAAAATTGTACCGCCATTAGCTTGTTCAAATTTTCCTATTCTTTGTTTTATTGCCGAAGTAAATGATCCTTTCTCATGACCAAAAAGTTCTGATTCAATCAATTCTGAAGGGATAGCCGCACAATTTACTTCAATTAAAGGTCCGTTAGAACGATTAGATTTTTCATGTAACCACCTTGCAACCAATTCTTTACCGCTTCCATTTGCACCTGTAATTAAAACACGGGCTTCTGTTGGGGCAACTCTTTCAATGGTTTCTTTAATTTTAGCAATAGAGGCCGAGTTTCCTAAAATTTCTCTGGTTTTTGTTTTATTAACTTTTTGCTTAAGTACTTTAGTTTCTGTTACTAAATCACCTCGGTCTAAAGCATTTCTAACTGTAATTAATAGTCTATTTAAATCTGGCGGTTTAGATATAAAATCAAAAGCGCCTTTTTTTGAGGCCTCTATTGCAGTTTCCACCGTACCGTGACCAGATATCATGATAAATGGAAGATCAGGCTTTAAGTTTAAGCCATTACTTAATACTTCCAAACCATCCATGCGGTTCATCTTAATGTCGCATAACACAAGATCATAATCATTTTTCTTGATTAACTCCAGACCATCAATGCCATTATCGATATCGTCTACTTTAAAATCTTCATATTCTAGTATTTCTCTTAAAGTGCTTCTAATAGCTCTTTCATCATCAATGATTAAAATTTTGGCCATAATTATATTTCTTAGGTTTGAGGTAAAGTGTATACAAATTTATACAATATTTAAACAAAAAAAGTCCTGCAAATTGTTGCAGGACTTCAAAATGCTTGTAATAATGCAAATTTGTAAGCCGGGTTCTGTCATCCTGAAACAATTCAAGATGTCTCTACCATTTATCTTGCCATAATATTGCTATTATGATCTATCGGTCTACCCATTTTGACGATGCTTTCACATCACAGAGCGAGCAACTCTTTCAAAACTTATTTGACCTTTCAACTCCTGAGGTTTACCACGATACATGTCGCCATGCAAAGTCGTGAGCTCTTACCTCACGTTTTCACCCTTACTAAAAGCCTAAAGACTTAAAGCGGTTTATTTTCTGTAGCACTTTCTGTCGCCTTTATTACAAGGGCGCCTTCCCGTTAGGAAGCAGGATGCTCTGTGTTGCCCGGACTTTCCTCCATCCCGCTAAAGCGGAACAGCGATAGAGCAATTTACAATGCAAAGTTAAGTATAAAATTACTGACAGTTATTTAAATTCTGATCTACCTCTTTTACATCGAAAATACCTTGTTTATTTCCAAATGAATTGGTGATGTATGTCAACACTTTAGCTAAATCTATTGGAGCCAAATGCTTTTCTGCAGGCATGGCAAATTGATAATCTATTCCATTAATTTTGATGGAATCATTTAAACCGTAAACAATATAACAAGCCAGTTTAGATCGGTTTTTTCTTAAAAAAGTGCTATCATTTAAAGGAGGTATTAACTGCGCTAAGCCTTGTCCATCAGCCATGTGGCAATTTTGGCAATGTACTTTGTAAACCTGGGAGCCATCTGCATAATAACGCTGATATTTCACACTATCTGCTCCTAAGCAGGCACTAAAAATTGTAGCTACAGAACATACTATAAATAAAGAATAAATAATATAATTGCGCATTAATTTTTAGTATTATATTCATTTAATAATGCATCCATATCTTCCATTAGCTGTTTTACTTGAATTTCATCTGTCCCGTCATAAGCGCCTCTAATTCTTTTTTCTTTATCAATTAATAAGAAATAACCCGAGTGGGTGATTCCTCCTGGAGCTTTATTATCTTCGGCAGTAAAAGACATGTAACCGTTTTTAGCTAATTTGTAAACAGTTTCTTTATCCCCTAATAAAAAATGCCATTGTTTTGAACTTACTCCTAATTTTGAAGCATATTTTTTTAGTACAGGAATGGTATCATGTTTTGGGTCTATGGTATGTGATATAAATTTAACATCCTCATTTCCCTCGTATTTATTGTACAGAGATAACATGTTTTTGCTCATAATAGGGCAAATGGAAGGGCAGGATGTAAAAAAGAAATCGGCAACGTAAATGCTTTTGCTTAGTGAATCATTATTAATCATAACACTATCCTGATTCATAAGACTAAAATTTGGAATAGTTTGATATATTGTATCTACTATACTTTTACCATCAACTATTTTTTCTACAGGTTCTCTTTGGCCAAGTATGGGTAGCTTTTTAGGCTCGTTGTTACATGCAGAGATA
>JBILPO010000262.1:0-3716 GCA_044373805.1 Pelobium sp. | reverse complement strand
ATCTGGGATGTCTGGAAAGGGAACTTTAAAGCTAATTAGAATGAATAAAGATGAAATGGCCGAACAATGTGAAACCATTTTTAAAGAGAAACTTATTGGAAAACCAGGGGAATATTTTAGCTATGGTGGACATTCTATGCAAGTTGCAGGTAGAATAGCTGAATTGGTTGGTAAAAAAGATTTTGAAACGCTTTTTCAAGAAAAAATTGCTAAACCCCTAGAAATGAAAAATACCACGTTTACTAAAAATGAAAAAACACCACAAGTTGGGGGTGGCGCACATTCGTCAGTAAATGATTACCTCAATTTATTAAACATGATTATGAATAAAGGAATTTTTAAGGGAAAAAGAGTTCTTTCGGAGGTAGCTGTCAATCAGCTTTTAGCAAATCAAATTGGCAATGCAAAAATAGAATACAGTCCGTTTACCAAATATGAAAAGTTATTTACACCACCAATTGTGATGAAGTATGGAATTGGAAATTGGCGAGAGGAAGATTTAAAAACCAATAGGCTTAAAATTTCATCTTCACCGGGGGCATTTGGTTTTACACCTTGGATAGATTTTGAGCATCAGTATTGTGGTGTTTTAGCAACCGTAAAAAGTATGAAAGAAGTTTTTCCTGTTTATATTGATTTTAGGAATAAGCTAAATGCACAATTAAAATAGCATTTGTTAATCGTTTAAATAAGTCATAAATTCTTCTCGACTAATCATCTTAGCGCCTAATTTTTCTAAATGGTCTGAATGTATTTGGCAATCTATGATTTCGAAATTACTATTTTGACAAAGCCATATTAAAGCACATTTTGAGGCATTACTTTTTTTAGAAAACATAGATTCGCCGCAAAACACTTTACCAACAGCCACACCATACAAACCGCCAACTAATTCGTTGTTTTCCCAAACTTCTATAGAATGAACAATGCCCTCATGGTGAAGTGTGCCATAAGCTTCCTTCATTTCGTTGGTAATCCAAGTACCGTCCTGATCTGCTCTTTTTGTATCGGCGCAAGCCTTAATTACTTTTTCAAATGCGGTATCAAAAGTGATTTTAAATTTATTAGACCTTAAAAGCTGCTGCATACTTTTGCTGATTTTTATTTGATCAGGAAATAGCACAAAACGTTCATGCGGGCTATACCATAAAATTGGACTATCATCACTAAACCATGGAAATATGCCGTTTTGATAAGCTAAAAGCAATCGTTGTGTAGATAGGTCTCCTTCTATGGCTAGTAATCCATCTTCTTCTGCTAATGCAGGATTAGGAAAAATTAGCTCATCCGTTAACCTAAAAATCATTGTTTTTTAATTGCTTTAAACCTTTAGCAGGGAGTTTAGTCTCAGGTTTTTATCTCTCTGTTTAAAAAACAGAAAATAGAATTTTATAATTTAGTTTTTTGGTTTAAAAACCGTTCTGTGGTGGGAACGGTTTTTTTAATTACAATCAATTTAACCTCCGCATCAATTGTGCTTCTACTTTATTAAAAAGTTCTATAGGCTTTAGCTGACGCCAATTCATTTCGTCTAAAGCACCACCAAAGTTGATATAGTAATCTATATTGTTAGTTTTAAACTCATCAATTACGTGTTCTCTAAAGTTAATTCCGGCTATCCAACCATCTTCAACATCTTGAAACCATTCTTCGTAATAGCAATCATCAGAAGAATGAAAGTTAAGTACATTTTCTCCTATTAAAATAAATTTGTTAATGCCCTCATTTATAATAGACTCTAAAATTTCTCTCTTCAGCATCATAATGTCGTTATCTATGGCATCGTTCCACTCGCCAATAAATTCTATAATGGCATAGGATTGATCATAATCAACAAAAAGTACTTTTAAATAAAGTGTATTAGAACCAAAAAAATCCCATTGTGGGTGAATTAGGTAATTGTAAATTTGTTTATCGTAATGAAACTCATTGTATTGAGTTTCAAAAAAAGGAGAGCGGTTATCTTCTGATGCGATATAATCTTCTCTCCATTTGTAATAAGGTTCTATTTCATGCATGTTACTGTAGTGTGGCAAGATAAGCTTCTACTGCTTTTCTTACGCTTCCGTTTTCTTCTAATAATTTTGAAGCCGTTTGCACATCTAAATCGGTTTCTTTTATAATCATTTGAATACCGCGATTGACTAGCTTATTATTGGTTAACTGCATATCAACCATTTTATTTCCTTTAACCCTACCTAATTTTATCATTACGGTAGTACTAATCATATTAAGAACTAATTTTTGTGCAGTACCAGCTTTCATTCTGGTAGAACCCGTTACAAATTCAGGGCCTGCAACAACTTCTATTGGGTATTTTGCAATTTTAGCAATAGGACTTTCGCTGTTGTTTACAATGCAGCCAGTAATGATGCCTATTTCATTTGCTTTATTTAGCCCCCCAATTACATAAGGAGTAGATCCAGACGCTGCAATTCCCACTAAAACATCATTGGTGTTGATGTTAAATGCCTTTAAATCTGTCCAAGATTGTTCAATGTCGTCTTCTGCAAATTCTACCGCTTTTCTAATGGCATTATCCCCACCTGCAATAATCCCTACAACCCAATCAAAAGGGACTCCAAATGTTGGAGGACATTCAGAGGCATCAACAACACCTAAACGCCCGCTAGTACCTGCGCCAATGTAAAATAACCTGCCACCTTCACTCATTTTTTGAGCAATTGCGGTAGTTAATTTTTCTATTTGCGGAATAGCTTTTTCTACTGCAAAAGCTACAGTTTTATCCTCATTATTAATATTTTGCAGGATATCTAAAACACTCATGTGCTCTAGGTTTTGATGATTTGAATCTTGCTCCGTTGTTCTTTGCATAACTTATAACCGTAAAATTCGGAAATTAAAACCTTTATTAAAAGTTTATAATGTAAAGTATGTTTTAATGTAGCTTTAGGGGTTAGCCAAGGGCTTAATTAAAATTATTTTTAAGTGTACTAGTCATTATTTTCTGGTTTAGAAAGTATAATCGAAACCTAAAGTGATTAACCGAGGTAAACCTACCCTAATTCCTTCAGGTCTTCTAGAGCTAATGTATCTTTGATCTGTTAAATTTTTAGCTGCAATATTAATGTTTGCATTTATATTAGGCAGCTTATAAGAAAGATTTCCGTCTATAATGAATCTACTATCAATTTGTCCTGTTCTGCCGTTTGTACTTGGAGAAACATTATTTAATTCATCTGTAAATTGATTATCTATATAGTTTCCGCTAACGCGAAGACCTAAGCCGTTTTCTAATTGTGTTCCTAAAGCAGTCCAAATCATCATATTTGGAGCGTAAGGCAAACGATTATTTTCAATATTAGTGGTTCCAATAAATCTGTCAGCGCTGTAAAAAGACTCTTGCAGCGTAGTGCTGTTTTCTAGGTAAAAGCTGTTTTTACTGTTTAATAGTTTTCCTAAATCAAATTTAAAACCTATTTCAAGGCCTTTGTGTAAAGTTGCACCGCCATTTACAAAGCCAGTAGCGTTTAAATTACCTGACGATTGAGAAACTGGGATAATTTGATTTTTAAAATCCATGATAAACCCAGTTAATTCGGCAGTTAATATTTCATTAATGATTAACCGGCTTCCCAATTCATAATTGGTGCTTAATTCTGCATTCAAATTGAGCGTAACCCCTTCACTTGTAATGGCATCTTTAACTCTTGGAGGGGCAAAACCTTTATGTACACCTCCAAAAAAATTAAGCG
>JBILPO010000261.1:0-3721 GCA_044373805.1 Pelobium sp. | reverse complement strand
ACCATGTGGGAATTACCAGCCCCTAAAGTCATTCCCACATGGTAAGCATCTACTCCCTCTCCGTGATCTACGTGGTAATCATTTTGTTTGTACCATTTATCTATAACTAAATTGGTAGTCTTTTTTGCCCAAATATCTATTCCTTTTGCATTATCAGATCGTTTATCTAAAGCGGCTCCATACATTCTAAAAGCTACTTTATCATTTTCCCAAGCAAAATCGTCAAAACGTTCGGGAACCTGACGACCATAAACTTTTGAGGTATAAGATTCTTTTTTTCCTTCTTTAACAATGAAATAAAGTTCAGTTCCTTCAGCAATATCTGTCTGAAAAATTAAAGTCTGAGGTTTCTGATTACCATTATAAATTAATTGAGAAGGGATCTGCTTTCCGCTGATGACATCTTCAACAATCACATTGTTTGGACTCATATTTTTATTTTTTCTGACAATGGCTTTCCAAGAAACTTCTACAGTTTGTGCCATTCGAGAGGTTGGAAGTAAATTTTTTGTACTTACTAATAAACCAGGCAAACGATTTAATTCCATTCTCAGAACTTCTGATCCGGCTAATAAAAACGCTCCTACACCGTAAACATCGGTATCGTTATAAGTTACATTTTGAGGGTCGCGACCTTGGGCTTGTACAAAACCTAATTTCCCGTTTGGATGCACAGAAGTCACCAAAGCAGTCCACGATTTTTGAATAACATTTTTGTAATCTTCGTAGTTTAACAATCCATTGTTAACTCCCCATGTTAAAGCGTAAGCGTAAAAACCTGTTCCGCTGGTTTCTTTGGCAGGAAAACTTTCTGGATCTAATAAACTTGCATGCCAAGAACCATCTTGCTGTTGTAATGAAGCAATTCTTTTAGACATTTCTTTATACTGCTTTTCAAACTTTTTACGATCAGGATGGCTTTGCGGCATTACCTCTAAAATTCTAACCAAACCGCCCATTACCCAACCGTTTCCTCGACTCCAAAAAACCTTTGCTCCGTTTTTTTCTTTTTTATCAAAATATCTGCTATCGCGATAGAAAAGATGCTCTTCGTTGTCATATAAATATTCACTACTCTTCCACCACAATTTTGAAGCGGTGTTTAGGTATTGTGAATTGCCGGTAGTTTGTGTTAAATAGCCTAAAGCTGGTGGCCCCATAAACAAAGCATCGCACCAAGCCCATTCTCTATTATAAATTTCGTTCACCCATAATAAAGACTCTGTATGTGGCAAAGTAACTATGGTATCTACCCTGTCTTTAAACTTGGCTATGTAATTTGGATTTTTATAGAGCTGGTAAAGCTGCGAATAGGTTTGCCCTACACAATAATCATCTGCAAAAAAACGCTCGGGTCCTAAACCCCATTTATTATCTTCTCCCACTTTAATCAAATGGTTGTAGTAAGTGTTGTCGTTAGCAATTTTAGCCCATGCAAACATTCCTGTGTACATAGCTGCGTTTGTCCAATCTGTTTTGGGGGTTTTCCAACCATTTTCTTGTAAATCTTTCCACTGCCAATCGGCGGTTTTTTTCATGATATGGAAAATACTATCTGGCTGTAAATTACCTTGTGCAAAACCTGCAGTATAAAATCCCGACAAGAATATGAGGACACTTAATTTTAAAATTTTGGATATTTTATTTTTCACAATCGTTTATTTTATTGAATAATCTTTTTAATTATTTGATCCAAGAAGGAAGTTTTCCTATCCTGTTTTTTAACTGTGCTTCATACAAAGAATTTGGAAAAACCGCTTTCCCATTAGATTCTTCGTATTTCAATTGACTCTCCTTAAATTTTGTAGGCGTACCATGAAAACCCACCATAATTGGGTAAGGAATTTTCCAATAACGTTGGTTTGGCCAGAAATCAAATTCGGGATATTCTGTATTGGTTTTGTTATAATTCCAGAACACTAAATTTCTCATGTGGTTGGGCATGTTTACAACATCGCCGCCACCTCTGTTCATCATTAAACCGCCAGTTACGTTATCTAATAAGGTGTTGCGTGGTTGCGATGCATGACTTTCAAAACAAGTAGTTGTTGGATAATTTACTTTGTATAAAACAGTATTCATAGCCGTTTTAGAACTCCCCACAGAATGCCACTGAGAAGCTTTATCAGAAATGTTTGCCAATAAAATATTTGTTCCACCACCATTAGTAATAGCCTCATGGCCTCCGTTTCCGGTAATTTCGCAGTTTGAAATAGTAATATTTGCACCATTATTTACTACTGCACCTACAGATACATCTGTAAATCGGCAATTTGTAATCCATGAGTTTACAATTCTTCTCATGTTAATGAGGGTGTAGCCGCTATCATCTAACCACGAACGGTGGTGTACAAAAGTAGATTTCCAGTTACCTATAAAAGCAATATCTTCTATTCCAACCTCATCAATACAATTATACTTGGCCACTTTCCAAACTAAATTTGCTGTGATAGGATAAGCCAAAGGTTGATTAAGCGTAATGGTTTTACCTTTTATCTTCGCAATTTGATGAACAACCGATACATCCAATCCTCCATTTACCAAGCTTTTCCATTCTGGATTTACTTCATAATTACCTAAATCTAATTTAATGGCGTCAGTATCTTTACTACGCATGGTAAGTATTAGCCAATCGCCACTTTCTAAACCTTCAGTTTGGTCTAAAGTGATATTAAAATCTCCAACTGCTGCATTATCTGTGATATTCCCTATTTTCTTTTCAGCAGATTTACCGCCGAAAACAAACATTGGTGGTGTTGTCCACATTTTAGTGGTATCGGTAGGTTTTAAAGGCACTTTCATTAATAATTCTGTACCACCTAGCCCACTTCCGTTCCCCTTAAAAACAATATTGCTTTTACTTATCCAAATAGAGTTCAAATCATCATACATATCTTGTACAATAAATCTTCCTTTTGGGAAATAGATAATACCTCCATTGGTTTTATTTGCAGCTTCAATAGCATTCAAAATTGCATCTTTATCAGATTTATCATCATTTGCCTTGGCACCATAATTCGTAATATCATAAGTTGGCAAGCCACTCGACCTATAATTCATTACTTTTTCGCCATTTTTATAACCTGCATAAGAAAAATCTGGTAGAATTGAGGTTTTTGGATTGGCTTTATATTCTGTAAATATTTTTGCTTCCATTTGGGCAAATAAATTGCCCGTAAAAGCGAGTGATAAAGTTAAAAAAGCGAGTATCTTCTTCATTATTGTTCTATATCAAAATTGTCATTAGTTTGTTTTAACCAAGATTTTACATCTTTTTTTAATGTTTTAACAACATCTGTTTCAATGTTATAAAGGTTGTTAAGCTCAAATGGATCTTTTTGGATATCGAATAAATATTTATTTAATATTTTTCCCTTTAAATCAAAAACCAGCTTGTATTGCGCTGTTCTAACCCCTCTAAAACCTGTATTGGTTCTTGAGGCAGTTACAGAGCCCATGATGTATTGTTGTTTAGGGTAATCGCCTTTACCTGTTGTAATGTATTTTGAGAAATCTCTACCATCTAAATCAGCAGGAAGCTCCGCTTTAACACCCATGATATTTAAAACTGTCGGAAAAATATCAGGCTCACTCATTAACATTTGTTGATCAAAACGGGCTAATATTTTACCATCCCAGTGCATTATAAAAGGAATACGTAATGATTCTTCATAAAAGTGATTTTTAGATACCTCATCATGCTTACCTAAACTATTTCCAT
>JBILPO010000260.1:0-3732 GCA_044373805.1 Pelobium sp. | reverse complement strand
AATTGACCTAAAAGACTTAAAAGAATTTGCTGCTACAGAAAAAATAATTGATCAAAAACCGCAATTAGATACCGAGCAAGAGCAAATTCAAAAATTAATTAAACAGGTTAAAACTAAAGACAGCGATATCCTATTAATTGGCGAGGATTTACAAAAAATAGATTATAAACTTTCTAATTGCTGTAATCCAATACCTGGAGATGATGTATTTGGCTTTGTAACCGTTTCTGACGGAATAAAAATTCATAGAACCAATTGCCCAAATGCCACAAAATTAATGTCGAGTTTTGGGTATAGAATTGTAAAAGCCAAATGGACTAGCCAAAAGCAATTGGCCTTTTTAACTGGACTTAAAATTATAGGAATTGATGAAGTTGGCTTAATTAATAACCTTACCAAGGTAATTTCTAATGACTTTAAAGTAAATATGAGATCTATAACTGTTGACACAGAAGATGGAATATTTAACGGAACAATTATGGTTTATGTAAACGATACTCAACATTTAGAAAACCTAATTAACGAGCTAAAACAAGTAAAAGGAATTACTGATGTAGCTAGATTTGATTCGGAAACAGAACCTTTAAGTTTAAAAAGCTAGAAACCATTTAGCTATGTTGTAAATTTTAATAACTTTGAACCTTTAAGAATAAAGATGGGCGTACAAGAAACCATAGACATGGTCAAAAAGATTTTCGAAACTTACCTCGAAAATAAAAACCTCAGAAAAACTCCTGAACGTTTCGCCATACTCGAAGAAATCTATTCAAGAACAGATCATTTTGATGTGGAATTGCTTTATATCCACATGAAAAACAAAAAATACAGAGTAAGTAGAGCAACCGTTTATAATACTTTAGAACTCTTACTTTCGTGTGATTTGGTTACCAAACATCAGTTTGGGAAAAATATGGCTCAGTTTGAAAAATCTTACGGGTTTAAACAACATGATCACATCATTTGCTTAGACTGCGGTAAGGTGGTTGAGTTTTGCGATCCAAGGGTGCAACAAATTCAATCTATGATGGGCGACTTACTTAAATTTGAAATCCAACACCATTCTTTAAACCTTTACGGAAATTGTACTCGTTTAAAAGACGGTTATTGCGAATCTCAAGAGAATAAAAATTAATTATTTATCATACATATATATCTGACCAAAATAAATGGCTGTTGATGTTTTATTAGGCCTCCAATGGGGCGATGAAGGAAAAGGAAAAATTGTTGATGTTTTAGCACCAAAATACGACTTAATTGCTCGCTTTCAAGGTGGACCAAATGCAGGTCATACTTTAGAATTCGATGGAAAAAAATACGTTCTAAACACCATTCCATCAGGTATTTTCGAAAAAAATACCATGAATTTAATTGGTAATGGCGTTGTGATTGATCCTATTATTTTAAAAAGGGAAATATACAAATTAAAAGATGCCGGACATGATCTTTTAACTAAGAAAAATTTAATGATCGCCCGTAAAGCACATTTAATTTTGCCAACTCACCAACTTTTAGACGCATCTTCTGAAAAGAAAATGGGCGAAAGCAAAATTGGTTCTACATTAAAAGGAATTGGACCAACTTACATGGATAAAACTGGTAGAAACGGACTAAGAGTAGGTGATATTTTTCTTCCAGATTTTAAGCAGAAATATGATAAGTTAGTTGAAAAACATTGCTCCATACTATCAAATTACGGCGAAATAGAAGATTTTTCTGAAAAAGAAGCTGCATTTTTTGAAGCTTTAGAATTATTAAAGCAATTTCCACATGTAGATAGCGAGCATTTAGTAGCACAATATTTAAAAGAAGGAAAAACAGTTTTAGCAGAAGGCGCACAAGGTACCATGCTTGATATTGATTTTGGTTCTTATCCTTTTGTCACTTCTTCTAACACTACTACAGCCGGCGCTTGTACTGGTTTAGGCATTGCTCCCAATAAAATTGGTGAAGTGATAGGCATTTTTAAAGCTTATTGCACAAGAGTGGGTAGTGGCCCCTTCCCTACCGAGTTAGATAATGAATTGGGTGAAGAATTAAGAAAAATTGGTCATGAGTTTGGTGCTACAACCGGCAGACCACGTAGAACTGGTTGGATAGATTTACCAGCACTAAAATATGCCATCATGCTAAATGGTGTTACCCAATTGGTAATGACAAAAGCCGATGTTTTAAGCGGATTTGAAAAAATTTATGCTTGTACGCATTACAATTATAATGGCGAAGTTATTGATTACATGCCATATGATATCAGCAGCATTAAACCAGAACCTATTTTCGAAGAAATTGATGGCTGGAATGAAGATTTAACTGGAATTCGTGAGATTCATGAAATTCCTGCAAGATTAGATGCTTATATCAAATACTTAGAAAAACATTTAGAAGTACCTGTTAAATATTTATCTGTAGGTCCAGATAGATTACAGACTTTGGTTTTATGCTAAGTTAAGCAACATAAAAAATGAAAAGCACTCTTATTTAAGGATGCTTTTTTTGTTTAGAAAAGGTGCTGTTCTGCAATAAACAAAGCTAGTCCGGCTTTTTATTCCAATCTTTTTGTGAAAAACAAAAAGGATTTCCATTTCAATCCGGTTTATTACACTTAGGATATTGCCCCTAATGAAAATTCTATAATTTTAAAAGAAATTATCTATGATCAGAACAAGCCAACAGATTCTCGTTGTGTTTGACTGGCTTAATTAAACATAAATGCGAGTTACCAAGCATTCTCAGTCTAAGCAGGGTCTCTCGCAGAGGAACCCTGGGTAAATTATTCGCAAAACAACGCCAACAAAAAAGGCACCCATTTTCATGAATGCCTTGTAAAATCTATAAAATTCAGCCTATCCTTCTTGGTGCAGCCAAGCTTTTTTAGCTAATAATTCTTCTTCGGTTTCTCTTACCTCTTCATCGTCTACACAGCAATCTACAGGGCACACCGCAGCACATTGTGGCTCGTCATGAAAACCCTTACACTCTGTACACTTATCAGAAACAATATAATAAACCTCATCTGAAACTGCCGATTGTGCTTCATCAGCATTTAATGTTTCTCCACCCCCAAAATCTATAATTCCCTTTAGATTGGTTCCTTCAGAAAATTTCCACGGTTGTCCGGCGTCATATATTGCGTTATTGGGGCATTCTGGCTCACATGCTCCGCAATTAATGCACTCGTCTGTAATTTTAATTGCCATATCTTATTTTTTCTTCTGTCTTAAAACGTACTTTTGTATCTCAAAATCCTCGCAAATATAACACAATTAAAGTATTTGAGTTTTACCCAATGTCGAATTTTAGTAAAGAAAAGAAAGTAGATGCATTTGTAAGGTTAGGTGATTTTTTATTAAACCCCAATAAAGAATTTATATCCATCATACAACATGCAAAAAATAAAAATGGTTGGTTTACTGATATTGAGGTAAATAAGGCGATCAAAGCTAATGGACAAATGTTAAATCTAGCCGATTTAACTACCTGGCTGAGTGAATATACAAACCCTAAAAAAGCGCTTCAAAAAGTAGGATTAATTTTGGCAGGCAACATTCCGCTGGTGGGTTTTCATGATATTATTTCTGTTTTAATTAGCGGTCATGTTGCTTTAATAAAGTGTTCTTCACAGGATGATTTCCTTATAAAAGCAGTTTTAAGTGAATTAATTAAGATAGAGCCAGAATTTGAAAAACAAATTGAATTTGTAAACCGATTAGAAAATTTTGATGCCGTAATAGCCAC
>JBILPO010000259.1:0-3734 GCA_044373805.1 Pelobium sp. | reverse complement strand
CGCGGCGTAAGCATCTGAAGCGGCTACGCTATTATAAATTGGGTTTGATGGGTTTGCAAAAGCATGATCAGCATCATATTGCTTTAAAATCAATTTCTTACCGGCTTTATTCATATTGGCTTTAAAATCTCCGGCAACTTTAGGGGTAATCCATCCGTCTTTGTTAGCAAATATTGCTAAAACATCTGTGTTTAAAGTTTGTAAACGTTCTACATTGGTTTCCGGCATCCCATAATACATTACACATCCAACAGCTTGCTTACCTGCCATTATAGAAGTTTGTAAACTCCAACCTCCGCCAAAGCACCAGCCAATGGTGGCAATTTTAGCATTTGGTCCTGCAAGTTCTATAGCGCCGTTTACAATGTTTTTGATTCTGGTTTCATCGGCCCCTTGCATGTATTTTCCTGCCATTTCTTGTGTAGCAGCAACTTTTCCGTCGTAAAGGTCTAAAGCAATTACATTGATGTTGCCTAAATCTTTATACAATTTGGCAGAAACTTCTTTGATGTAATCGTTTAATCCCCACCATTCGTGAATTACAAAAATGTAATTGTTAGTTGGGTTTGTCGCTTTAATCATAAAGCCGCTTGCCTCAGTACCATCGGCAGCTTTAAATGTAATTTTTTCACCTAAACCTACAGCAGCTACAAAAGGAGCTGGGTTTTGATGCTCTTGAACAAAACTTTTATCATTTGCCAATGAGGCAAATTGTACCGTTGCAGTAGATTTTGTTGAACCATCTGGAGTAGAAGCTGCAGTATTACAGCAGGCCATTTTGGTTTGGCTAAAAGCCGAAGCACTAAATATTAATGCTAAAGTGAGGGCATAAATTTTTTTCATGATATTGTTCTTATTTAAATTTTTGAACATGTAAATGCTGAAGATGTTTTTTATGGAAGAATAAAATTGCTGAATTTTTTAAACAGTCTCAGAATTTAGCGAAGAGTAAACTATAATTATGCCAATATCTCTTTAATATCAGCTTCTGATAAAGATTTCATAAAGCTATCTTCTGTTGTAATTAAGCTTTTGGCTACCCTAAGTTTTTTATTTTGTAAAGCCAGAATTTTTTCTTCAACCGTATCTTTTGTGATAAACTTGTAAATGAACACATTCTTTTTTTGCCCAATTCTGTGGGTTCTGTCTATCGCTTGTTGTTCTACCGCCGGATTCCACCAAGGGTCTAAAATAAATACATAATCTGCCTCAGTAAGGTTTAAACCCACACCGCCAGCTTTAATAGAGATTAAAAATATTTGAATATCTTTTTCTGCTTTAAATTCTTCTACTACTTTTCCACGGTTGGTGGTAGAGCCATCTAAATAGGAATATTTGTAATGATGACGTTCTAAATATTTTCTGTAAAGATCTAATTGTTTCACAAACTGAGAGAAAACTAAAACTTTATGTCCGGCTTCTACAACGCTTTTTAGTTTATCAATTACGTCTTCAAATTTGCCCGATTCGCCTTTATATTCCGAGTCTACTAAAGCAGGGTGATTAGCAATTTGTCTTAGTTTAGTTAAGCCTTGAAGCATTTGAATGGGCGATTTGCTGTAATCGCCAGTTTCTAAAGCCTTCAATATCTCATTACGGTAATCTGATTTTGTTTGCTCATAAATCTCTAACTGATCTTCAGTCATTTCGCTAAAGAATAAGTTTTCTGTTTTTGGGGGCAATTCTGTCGCGACTTGTTCTTTTGTCCTTCGCATTACAAAAGGCTTAATCAAAACCTGTAGCTTTTGAGCCATTTCCTCATCTTTTTTCTTTTCTATAGGTTGTACAAAATCTTTTAAAAAGAAAGTCTGCGAACCAAGTAGGCCTGGATTAATAAAAGACATTTGTGTCCATAGGTCATTCACCGTATTTTCTACCGGTGTGCCTGATAAAATTAATTTATGCTTAGATTTTAACTGTTTTACAGCTTTAAAAGATTTAGAAGATGGGTTTTTAATATTCTGACTTTCATCTAAAATAATGTAATGGAAATACATTTCTTTTATTACCTCAATATCTACTCTGGTAATGCCGTAGGTAGTAATTACTACATCGTATTTATCAAAAACAGCAATATTTTTATCTCTAAAAGTTCCGGTATGGGTATGTATTTTTAGTTTAGGAGTAAACTTTTTAGCTTCATTTACCCAATTATAAATTAACGATGTAGGCATTACAATTAATGAGGTAGTGTGTACACCTTGTTCTGCCTGTTCTTCTTTTCCTTTTTGAAGCAATGCTAAAGTCTGAATGGTTTTCCCCAATCCCATGTCATCAGCTAAACAACCGCCAAAATTATACTTTTGCAGAAAGTGAAACCAATCATAGCCAGCTTTTTGGTAAGGACGCAAAGCACCCTTAAAGTTAGTTGGGGCAGCTACTTCTTCTATATTATCAAAGTCAGAAAGGCGCTGTAATTTTCTATCCATAGTAATGGTAGCCAACTCGCTATTGGCAAAATCATGCACCAAGCCCACATGGAACTTCTTCAATCTCAGTTCTTGATCTCCTTCTGTAAAGTTTAACAGATTTCCGTATTGAGAGAACCATTTTTCGGGAATAATAGCAATCTCACCGTTTGGTAAAGTAAACTCTCTTTTTTTATTGAGAATATGATGTTTCAGCTGAATAAATGGAATTTTATAATTTCCAAATTGTACAATGGCTTCAATATCAAACCAATCGTTTTTTTCTTTAATCTCGAGGTCTATCTTACTGCTGCCGATGACGTATTTTTTAGCGCTGGTATCTTGTTCAAATTCAAAACCTTTTTCTATAAGCGTATCATGATTTTCGCTAATAAAGTCAAAAACAGAAAACGAACGATCGCTATCTTCATTCTCTTGTGCCACTTCTAAATGAACAAATAATTCGCTTTGTTTGGATAAACCCATGGACAAAAGCTCTTCTAATTTTTTCTTCTCCCAGCTTAATGATCTTTTTATTCTATGAAAAACATATTCATCATCTTCCTTTTCCATCCTTACGGTTACGGCTAAATCGCCACCGGCCGCAAAAACATAATTTCCATATTTAAAAAACAGCTGAATTTCTGATACACCACCAGAAACATAAACAACTTTTAAAATTGGTTTTGCTTCATGTTTTTCGGTATGGATGATAAATCCCTCGGCATAAACATGGTATTTTTCAATCAGGGGCCCAACAAATTTTTCAAAATAGGTAGCCTCTGATGACTTTGGGATAGAAATAAAACGCTTATTTAAAAAAGGCAGTAATTTTTTGCCTTCTAAGTCTTGTTCAAAGTTGTAAAGTATATCATCCAATAGTAAATATGCAGGATGATTAATAATCACTTGAGCATCTTTAAACATGAAATCTATTCTTTTTTCCAAATACTTTATAGTAGGAAAATATCTTGTTTCTGTTTCGTTTCTTCTAAAATGAAATAGAACGGTGGCGGGTTCCTCTGCAAAATGGATTTGTTTTTCTACAGGCCAACCTTCTTTGCTCATCACATAAACCTCTTTATTTCTTAAAAGGAGTAAAGCTTCACTTAACTTTTGTTCAATTTTTGGTCTTACAGCATCATAAAATTTTTCATCCCAGTTTTTACTAAAAAATTCGGTAGCTCTAATGGGTTTTTTGTAGAATTTTTTGATGATGCTATCTTGTTCTACATCCTCTAAAAGTTTAATCAACTTTAAATCAGTAGCATCAAGCCATTTTGTAAATTCTTTTGCGGTACTGGTAAAAAGTCTTTGATAGGTGAG
>JBILPO010000258.1:0-3741 GCA_044373805.1 Pelobium sp. | reverse complement strand
TCCATTAAATCCAGATACGGATGGAGACGGCGTAACAGATGGTAAAGAGAAGACAGATAAAACGGATCCAAAAGACCCATGTAAGTTTATTTTAGCCAGCCAAACCCTAACGCCTAGCGCCGCTTGGAATAGTGCAGATTGCGATGGAGATGGGGTAACTAATGCCAAAGAGAAAACGGATGGTACTAATCCTAACGATTCTTGTTCACTAAAAGTTGCTAGTCAAACATCAACTCCTAGTTCTGCCTGGACTAATGCAGATTGCGATGGAGACGGAGTAACTAACGGACAAGAAAAAATAGATGGAACTGAGCCTAATAACGTTTGTAGCTATAAGACAGCTAGCCAAATCACTCCAAGTGCTACGTGGAACGCTGCTGATTGCGATAGTGACGGAGTAAGCAATGCTCAAGAAAAAATCGATGGGACAGATCCTTTGAATCCTGATTCAGACGGAGATGGAGTAACCGATGGTAAGGAAAAAGCAGACGGAACAAATCCAAAAGAATCTTGCTCATTTAAGGCTTTAAGCCAAACCGCTACGCCAAGCGCTAGTTGGTCTAACGGGGATTGTGATGGTGACGGAATTACAAATGGCACCGAGCGTAACGATCGAACTGATTCTAATAATGCTTGCGATTTTAAAATCACTAGTCGTACGCTTAACCCAAATTCAACTTGGTTAGATGGCGACTGTGACGGCGACGGTATAACTAATAAAGAAGAAGGCTTAGAAGACTGTAATAATAACGGTATTCCAAATGTTTTAGACCCAATTGCTTGTACGGTAGATATATTAATGCCTAAAGTATTTACGCCAAACGGAGATGGTATTAATGATGAGGTTAAACCTACAGTAGTTGGAATTAAGCAATTTGTTTGCTTCAAAATTTATAACCGTTGGGGAAATATTGTTTTTGAGACTAAAGATCCGGAAGTTGGATGGAAGGGCGATTTCAAAGATGAAAATCAGGCAACAGAAACTTTCTTATGGTTATCAGAAGGCTATGATAAAGACGGAAAATTAATTAAGAGAACAGGTATGATCACATTAATAAGATAAGAAAGACCATGATAATAAACAGTAAAAAAATATATCAGATATTTATATTCACTATTATAATAGGCCTTGGTTTTGAGCAAGCAAAAGCTCAAGATCAACATCTTGCAAGTACAGATAATATTTCTAGTTGGTATAATCCATCTCAAAAAAGTGATAAGGATCTTACCCTAAAGATGAATCATCGCGATTTACGCTATCAAGGATTAATTGGTTTTCGCAGCACTGTTGGCATGTTAGCCATTCCGCTTAAATCTGGGAAGAGCAAAGAATTAGATAATAGTGGTTTTTGGAATGTTAGTCTTGGTTTTTCATTAGATGAGTCTAATCAAAATATTCTTAAAAATACCCAAGCTTTACTTGGGTTATCTTATGCGGTACCTTTAAGTGCTAATAATACTTACTTAGCGGTAAGTGTACAAGGAAGTTATTTCAATAGTCGTTTAGATTTAAGTAATACTAGTTTTCCTGATCAGTTTGATCGTAATGGCCCAATTGCAAACGCAATTACAAATGATCCTTTGGCAAGTGGAAATTCTAAAGATTGGTATAGTACTCATTTAGGGATGTCTTTATTTCAAAAAACAGATTCTGAAAATTGGAGTTTGGGTCTTTCTTTAAGAGACGTCAACCAACCAGAAATCAATCGTCAGTCTCGCAATAACTTTAATTTAAAACCTACACTTTCAATGCAGGGAAGTTATGACTTTACCAAAGGACAAATGATGTATGGTGTACATGGTTTCTTCACTCTAAAATCAGCTGCTTATCAGCAACTTTTATCTATGAGTGCTCGTCATAAAATAAATGACAATAACTTTAAATCAATTGGTTCTGGAGTGGCTTATCGTTTTCGAGATGCAATTATCCCTTACATTGATTTTAATATAAAGCAAACAGCAGTTGCTTTGTATTATGAGATAAATGTTTCTGGTATTAACGCTTCAGGTTATAATCGTAATGCATTTGAGTTGAGCGTTAGTCATCGTTTTGCCAAAAAAGATAAAAATTAATATTACCAAATAGCATGATGAATTATAAAATAAAGATATCTGTTTTAATGATTAGTTTACTGTCATTGGTTAATTATGATAGTTATGGTCAGGCTTTGAAAACTGAAAGTAGGTTCCCTAAAAATTTAACAATGGGTGTGCACTATCAGGTTCAAGAATTTCAATTAATTAACCAAAGTTTAGGCTCAGACTGTAACTGCACAGAAAACCTAACTTTAGGTAAGCGTAGTTTGCAAACCTTAAATATAAGCACTTTTGGAACTCTTGATAAAAGATGGGCGCTTGGGGTTAATTTAGGATATGGATCTGGCAATACATTAAATGATGATAAACAGTATAAAAGTGGTGATTATTTTCAAACTAAGTTTGATGTCTTTTACCAACTTTTTAACACAGGAGACAAACTTAGGCCATACTTAACCAGTTCACTGCAGTTAGCTTTAAATAGCGATGAGACCTTTTTTAGTGTGCCAATAGGAGCTGGCTTACGTTTAAATTTAAAAAATGGATCTCAAATTAATTTGCAAGCCGCATATGATGCTGGCATTACTAAAACACTTGCAAAAAATTTAATCTCAACTGTTGGATTTAATTTCCCGCTATCAAAAGCTAAAGTAGCTAAACCAGAAAAGATAGAGGTTCCTCCAATAATTCCTGAAGTTATACCTGAAGTTAAAAAACCTGTGGTTGATACCGTTCAAGTTGAAATAAAAACTATTGAGCCAGCACCAAAGCTTTTTAGTCTAGCAGTTAGTGGTTCTTTAATTAATAATGAAACTAAAGGAAACATTCTTAATGCTAAAATTTCATTGATTAATAACAACACAAAAACTATCATAAAAGATAGTAGTAATGTGAATGGGAAGTTTTATTTTCCTTTAGAAAAGGATGTTAAATATACTTTACTGGTGAGAAGGAGTGGATATCTGCCAGACTCATTGAAATTAAATACAGAGGGTATTACAGAATCAGATACTTTACAAGTAAGCTTAGGTCTGCCGCCATTATTAAAAGGAAAAACCATTCGCTTAGATAATATCTTTTTTGATTTAGGTAAAGACAATATTAGAAAAGATGCTGCAAAAGTTTTAGATGAGTTAGAATTATTATTAAGAGAAAACCCGAGTATTCAAATAGAACTTTCCTCACATACAGATAGTAGAGGTAAGGATTTATTTAATTTAGCCCTGTCACAGCGTAGAGCGCAATCATCTGTTAACTACTTAGTTAGCAAAGGTATAGCAAGAAACAGAATGATAGCTAAAGGATATGGTAAAACAAAATTAATAAACAAATGCACAAGTACTTCTACCTGCTCAGAAGAAGAGCATCAGAAAAACAGAAGAGTGGAGGTTACCATTTTAAAACTTTAAAATATTAAATTCATTGCTAAATAAAAAAGACTGTCTCAAAAGTAATTTGAGGCAGTCTTTTTTATTTATAAGGATTTCTGGATTCTTTAAGGTCAATTTTTTAATCCATAATCATTAAAAAACTTGTTTTTACTTCATTAATTCCATTTCTTCCTTGTAGCATTGTATGGAGGTTAACTTAGATTCTTAAATCTGATTAAGGATACAATAAATAATTTTTCCTTCTTTCCTTATAATTATCTAATCCTTTTTTCCAGCTGGCTCTAATTTCTTTTTCAGTTTTTCCATCCTTTAT
>JBILPO010000257.1:0-3772 GCA_044373805.1 Pelobium sp. | reverse complement strand
GATAAAGTGAAAGAGCAAGGGCTAATTCCAGAAACATTAGATATGGAAGATCATCCACAGATGGTTTTAAGAGGGACTTGTGTAGGGATTCAAAAACCAACGCTATTGCCTGATAGAGGGACTTATGAATATCCATATACTCCAGAAAATTTTCCTTGGCTTTATGATAAATCGCTTTGGATAAAGTATTTAGATATGATGGTAGAAAACCGCTACAATTCACTTTACTTATGGAACGGTCATCCTTTTTCTTCTTTGGTAAAATTAAAAGAATACCCAGAAGCTTTAGAAGTGAGTGAAGAGACCTTTAAGAAAAACGAGGAAATCTATAAGTTCTTAACTGAAGAAGCTGATAAAAGAGGGATTTGGGTCATACAGATGTTTTACAATATCATTCTTCCAAAGCCATTTGCTGATAAACGAGGATTAGCTACTCAAGACAGAAACCGACCAATAACGCCCATTATTGCAGATTATACTCAGAAATCTATTGCTGCATTTGTAGCTAAATATCCAAATGTAGGTTTATTAGTAACCCTTGGCGAAGCCATGGAAGGTACCGGTCAAATGGATATAGATTGGTTTACAAAAACCATTTTACCCGGTGTAAAAGACGGTCTTAAATTAATAGGTAAAACGGATGAGCCGCCAGTAGTTTTAAGAGCTCATGATACTGATGCACCTGCAGTGATGAAAGTAGCTTTGCCTATTTATAAGAATTTATATACCATGGCTAAGTACAATGGGGAAGCTTTAACCACTTACACTCCACGTGGTACTTGGGCAGATTTGCATAGAAGCCTAAGCAGAATAGGAACCGTTCAAATAGAAAATGTTCATATTCTTGCCAATTTAGAACCTTTTAGATACAGTTCTCCAGATTTTATTCAGAAATCTGTTCAAGCCATGCATTCTGTTTATGAAGCCAATGGCTTGCATTTATATCCTCAGGCCTCTTATTGGGATTGGCCTTATACTGCAGATAAAACCGACAAGAGATTGTTACAATTAGACAGAGATTGGATGTGGTATAAAGCTTGGGCAAGGTACTCTTGGAACGCTAATCGCACCAAAACGGAAGAGCAAGCATATTGGAGCAAATCATTAAGTGATGAATATGGTTCAGATCAAAAATCGGCTCTAAATATTATTAAAGCTTATGAAGAAACTGGGGAAATTTCACCAAAATTATTGAGGCGTTATGGCATTACCGATGGGAACCGTCAGACTTTAACTTTAGGAATGTTGATGACACAACTCATCAATCCTTTTAGGTATGGCTTATTTACTTTATTATATGATTCTGAAGCGCCAGAAGGTGAAATGATTATTGATTATGCCCAAAAAGAATGGAATAGACAGGTTCATATTGGCGAAACTCCGGTACAAATAGCTAATGAAGTAGAAGAGCATGGCAGGCAAGCCGTTGCCGCAATTAATGTTGCAAATATTGGGGTTTCTAAAAATAAGGAAGAGTTTAACCGACTTAAAAATGATATTTATGCTTATGATGCAATGGCAAGGTTTTACGCAGAAAAAGTAAGAGCTTCCTTACATATCTTAAGGTTTAAATACAGTAATGACATTGTAGATTTAGAAAAGGCAATTCCATTTTTAGAGCAAAGTGTTAAAGCTTACGCCGAGCTTACTGATTTAACGGTAAACACCTATCTGTATGCCAATAGCATGCAAACTAAGCAACGAAAAATACCTATGCGAGGGGTAGATGCCACTTTTATTCACTGGAAAGAAATGTTGCCTGTTTATCAGAAAGAATTAGACATATTTAAAAGTCATGTGAAGGCTTTAAAAACTAATGATTTGGATGCTTTAACAGCGATAAAGCCTTTAGAAAATGAACCTGTTAAATGGTTATCTCCTACTGAAAGCTATACATTGAAAGTCGGAGAAAAGCTATTTTCTGATGATACGCTTAGCATAAAATTAGCAGATCCTCAGCTTTTAGGCTTAAAAGCGTTAAGATTTAATAAACAGCAACAGCTAAAAAATGGAACTATTTTAAAATTTGAAGCAAATGAACCAGTAAAGGTTTTGGTGGCTTATTTTAAAGATAAAGCTTCTGATAAACTAGGTCCTCCAATTTTAGAAAATGATGCAAGTGCCAATGATTTTGGACAGTCAGAAATTAAAATTGCTAACGCATTAATGGATAGTTCTTCTGCCTTAGTCAACATTCATACTTTTACTTTCAAAAAAGGAATCAACACTTTAACTTTAGGAAAAGGAGCAGTTTTGGTTTTAGGCTTTATGGCAGATAAAGCACCATTAAGAATTCATAATGCAGGATTAGATGGCAGTGGTAAAGATATAGATTGGTTATTTGAATAATAATGATGCATAAAATTTCAATAGGAATTAGCTTGCTAGGTTTGATGTTGGTATTAAATACATCGGCTCAGGAAGGAAGAATGGTGTTAAAGCCAGAAATGATGAAAATGGATGTGAATTATTTTAATTCACTAGATAGTGAGGATGTTAAAAATGCGATTGTAAATGCAGCAACATATGATTTTCTCTCTAAAGAAATACCCTTATTTAATTGCCCAGATTCTGCCATACAGAAAATTTATTATTACCGCTGGTGGACTTTAAGGAAGCACTTAAAATCTACGCCCGATGGATTCGTTTTTACAGAATTTATTACCAACATGAAACATGGCGGGAAATATAATGCCATTAGTAGTGCAGTTGGTCATCAACTTAATGAAGCCCGTTGGTTTTACAATTCTGATATCGCTAAACAATATGCCAATTTTTGGTTAAACGTAGATTTAAAAGAGAAGAGTCCTCATTTTCATAATTTTAGTAGCTGGTTTGCTTGGTCTGTTTTGGATTTATATAAAGTCAATTTAGATAATAACTTTATCAATAATAACCTTCAGGCTTTAAATCTCGATTATCAAAAATGGGAGAAAGAGCGTCAACTTGCGGATCATTCTTTCTGGCAATATGATGTGAAAGATGCCATGGAAGAATCTATCAGCGGAGGCAGAAAGGATAAAAATATCAGACCAACCATAAATAGCTACATGTTTGGAAATGCAACCGCTATGAGCACTCTCTCTGGCTTAGTTGGTGTGGATAGTTTAAAAAATAAGTTCAGGCTTAAAGCCGATGAATTGAAAAATATTGTTCAAAACAAGTTATGGAATGATTCTGCATCCTTTTTTGAAGTTGAAAAAGAAAAAGGTGGATTTTCAAATGCCAGAGAAGCTATTGGGTTTATACCTTGGTATTTTAACTTACCTAATGATAATGTTAAATATTCAAAAGCATGGAAACAAGTGATTGATACTACAGGTTTTTCTGCTCCTTGGGGTTTAACCACAGCTGAAAGGAGACATCCCGGCTTTAGAACACATGGTAGCGGACATGGATGCGAATGGGATGGTGCCGTATGGCCTTATGCTACTACCCAAACTTTAAAAGCAATGGCTAATTTTATCAATAATTATACTAAGCATGGAGCAATAAATAACCAAGTTTTTTATAATGAATTTCATAAGTATGCCATGTCTCATATTATTTCTGGAAGAACCTATATTGGTGAATATCAGGATGAAAAAACTGGAGGCTGGCTAAAAGGTGATATTTTACGTAGCCGTTTCTACAATCATTCTGGTTTTGTAGATTTAGTAATTGCTGATTTGGTAGGGTTTAAACCGCAAACAGATAATACCTTGGTCATTCAACCCTTAATTCCTCAAATACAGTGGGATTGGTTTTGTTTAGACGGGGTAAAATACCATGG
>JBILPO010000256.1:0-3775 GCA_044373805.1 Pelobium sp. | reverse complement strand
CTGGGATGGTCCGGCAGCTTTAACTTTTACAAATGGAAAATTAATTGGATCTATTTTAGATAGAAACGGTCTTCGTCCCCTAAGATACGCCATTACCAATGAAGATACTGTAATTGTGGCTTCAGAAGCAGGTGTTTTAGCCTTAGATGAAAAAACAATCTTAAGAAAAGGCAGGCTTCAACCGGGTAAAATGTTCCTAATTGATATGGAACACGGCAAAATTATTACCGATGACGAAATTAAACATCAAATAGCAGATCGTCAGCCTTACGGCAGATGGTTAGAGAACTATAAAATCAGGATGGAAGAATTGCCTGAGCCAAGAGTTTCTTTTACCAGTATGTCTAAAGAATCTGTTTATCGTTACCAAAAAGTTTTTGGCTATAGCCGAGAAGATATAGAAACCATTATTAAGCCAATGGCTTTGGATGGAAAGGAGCCAATAGGTTCTATGGGTACTGACGTTCCTTTGGCAGTTTTGTCAGATCGTCCACAACATATTTCAAGTTATTTTAAGCAATTTTTTGCTCAGGTAACAAATCCACCAATAGATCCAATAAGAGAAAGATTGGTGATGAGTTTGGCTACTTTTATAGGGAACAATGGTAATATCTTAGATGAAGATAAAATGCATTGTCATTGCGTTACGCTTAAGCAACCTATTCTTGTTGATAACGAATTAGAGAAATTAAGAAGTATAGATACCGGTTTATTCCACGCAAAAACTTTACAAACCTACTTTAAGGCTGACGGTCTTTCAGGATCTTTACAAAACGGAATTGATAGATTATGCCGTTATGCAGAAGATGCAGTTAATGATGGTTTTGAAGTATTAATATTATCAGACAGAGCATTAGATTCAGAACACGCTCCAATTCCTTCTTTATTAGCCGTTTCGGCGGTACATCATTATTTAATCAAAAAAGGATTAAGAGGTGCTGTGGGTTTAGTTGTTGAAGCTGGAGATGTTTGGGAAGTTCACCATTTTGCTTGTTTATTAGCATTTGGTGCAACAGCAATTAACCCTTATTTAGCTTTGGCCTCTATTCACGCACTTAAAGTGGATGATAAATTAGAAACCGATTTAGAAGAAAAAGTTTTAGTTAAAAACTACGTAAAATCAGTTTGTGATGGTTTGTTAAAGATATTCTCTAAAATGGGAATTTCTACCTTACAGTCTTACCATGGGTCACAAGTATTTGAAATTCTAGGAATTAATAAGCAAGTAGTTGATCAATATTTTGTTGGTGGTGTAAGTAGAATTGGTGGCTTAGGGTTAGACGAATTAGCCAGAGAAGCTTTATCTAAGCATATCAATGGTTTTAAAGGTGATGCAGAGCATTTGCTTTCTGAAGGTGGAATTTATCAATGGAAACGAAGAGGAGAAGCACACTTATTTAATCCCACAACAGTTCATTTATTGCAGCATGCTACAAAAACAGGAGATTACGAAACATATAAAAAGTATGCCATTGCAGTAAATGATCAAAAAGACAAGATGTACACTTTACGTGGTTTGTTAGATTTTGCAAAACACCGCGATCCAATTTCTATTGATGAAGTAGAACCTGCAGAAAACATCATGAAGCGTTTTGCAACTGGCGCCATGTCTTTTGGTTCTATCTCTCATGAGGCACATAGCACTTTAGCTATTGCAATGAATCGTATTGGTGGTAAAAGCAATACTGGTGAAGGTGGAGAAGATGAGATGAGATTTGAAACTATGCCAAATGGCGATTCTATGCGCTCGGCCATAAAGCAAATTGCATCAGCCAGATTTGGAGTAACCATTAATTATTTAACCAATGCTGATGAGCTGCAAATAAAAATGGCTCAAGGTGCTAAACCAGGTGAAGGTGGGCAGTTACCAGGTCATAAAGTTGATGATTGGATTGCAAAAACCCGTCACTCTACACCAGGAGTAGGATTAATTTCTCCTCCTCCACACCACGATATATATTCTATTGAAGATTTAGCTCAGCTAATTTTTGATTTAAAAAACGCAAATAGAGCAGCAAGAATTAACGTTAAATTAGTTTCTAAAGCAGGTGTTGGTACTATTGCCGCCGGTGTAGCTAAGGCACATGCAGATGTGATTTTAATAGCAGGTTATGATGGGGGAACAGGCGCTTCTCCATTAAGTTCGGTAAAACATGCGGGCTTACCATGGGAATTAGGTTTGGCCGAGGCACATCAAACTTTGGTAAAAAATAAATTGAGAAGTCGCGTGGTTTTGCAAGCCGATGGACAATTAAAAACAGGTAGAGATTTAGCCATTGCAGCTTTATTGGGTGCAGAAGAATGGGGCGTGGCAACTGCAGCTTTAGTAGCTGGTGGTTGCATCATGATGAGGAAATGTCATTTAAATACTTGCCCGGTTGGCGTAGCTACTCAGGATCCTGAATTAAGAAAATTATTTAGTGGAAAGCCAGAGCATGTGGTAAATTTATTCCAATTTATGGCTCTTGAGCTTCGCGAAATTATGGCGGAGTTAGGTTTTAGAACCATTAATGAAATGGTGGGTAGAGTGCAATTCTTAAAGATGAAAGAAGGCATTACTCATTGGAAAGCCAAAAAATTAGACTTCTCGGCAATGCTTCATCCAATGACCTATCCAAAAGGAATGACATTGTATAACAGCGAATCTCAGGATCATGGAATGGCTGATATTATAGATTGGAAATTATTAGAAGCTTCAAAAGTGGCCTTAGAAAGTAAGATTCCAGTTTTTGGTTCATTTGATATTAAGAATACGGATAGAACTGTAGGAACTCTTTTATCTAACGAGATAGCTAAAATTTACGGATCGGCGGGTTTGCCAGATAATACCATCAACTTTAAATTTAGTGGCTCTGCTGGTCAAAGTTTTGGCGCATTTGCCTCTAAAGGAATTTCTTTTGAACTAGAAGGAGAAGCTAATGATTATGTTGGTAAAGGTCTATCAGGTGCGCAAATTGCTATTTATCCTTCTAAGGAGAGCATATTTATTCCAGAAGAAAATATAATTGTTGGGAATGTAGTATTGTATGGCGCTACTTCTGGAGAGTTATTTATTAGAGGACAAGCAGGAGAGCGTTTTGCAGTAAGAAACTCTGGAGCTACAGCTGTAGTAGAAGGTGTTGGAGATCACGGTTGCGAATATATGACAGGTGGTAAAGCTTTAATTATTGGTAAAACAGGAAGAAACTTTGCAGCAGGGATGAGTGGAGGAATTGCTTTAATTTATGATTTAGATGGTGACTTTAAAGAAAACTGTAACCTCGAAATGGTTGATTTAGATCCATTAAATCCAAAGGATGAAGAGTTAATCATTAGGTTATTGAAAAAACATCATCAATTAACACAAAGTTTGGTAGCTAAATTCTTAATTGAAAATTGGAAGCAGGAATCGGCCAGGTTTATTAAGGTGTTCCCTAAAGAGTTTAAACGAGTTTTAGCAGAAAAGAAGCAATTAGAATCAATTTATTAAGATGGGAAAAGTAACGGGTTTTAAAGAATACGGAAGAGAACTTCCTGGAAAAGTACCTTCTACTGAGAGGGTGAAAAATTATAAAGAATTTGTAGGCATGTATTCTGATGAAAAGCTCAATGAGCAATCTGCCAGATGCATGAATTGTGGAATTCCTTTTTGTCATAACGGCTGCCCGCTTGGCAATGTAATTCCTGAGTTTAACGATGCTGTTTATAAAAAGAATTGGGAAGAAGCATATAAAATTTTAAGTTCAACAAATAACTTCCCTGAGTTTACAGGAAGAATTTGTCCTGCACCATGTGA
>JBILPO010000018.1:0-12856 GCA_044373805.1 Pelobium sp. | reverse complement strand
GATCTCTAGAAACGACATTGATCGTTTAATTGACGACATGTTTAAACTAGCTATGAATCCTGGTGAAGAAATCATCCATGTGCTTCCGCAGGAATTTACAGTAGATAATGAACCTGGCGTTAAAGATCCGGTAGGAATGGCTGGGGTGAGATTAGAAGCTAACTTCCATATCATTACTGGTCAGGTTACGGCGATTAAAAATATTATGAAATGTGTAGATCAAGGAGGATTAGAAACTCAAGATCTTATTTTAGAGCCTTTGGCTTCTTCAGAATCTGTGTTGAGTGAAGAAGAAAAAGAAGCTGGAGTAGTTTTAGTAGATATAGGTGGGGGTACCACAGATGTAGCCATTTTCCATGAGGGCATCATCAGACATACTGCTGTTATTCCTTTCGGTGGAAATAGCGTGACAGAAGATATTAGAGAAGGCTGTTCTGTAATGCGTAACCAAGCCGAATTGTTAAAAGTTAAATTTGGATCGGCTTTAGCTGAAGAAAATAAAGAGAACGAAATTATATGCGTTCCTGGTTTAAGAGGCAGAGAGCCTAAAGAAATTTCTGTTAAGAATTTAGCATTTGTTATTCAGGCTCGTATGGAAGAAATCATAGAGCATGTTTATTATGAGATTAAATCATCAGGATACGAAAAAAGACTAATTGGAGGTATTGTAGTTACAGGCGGTGGTGCATTGTTAAAGCATTTACCTCAATTAATAGAATACGTAACTGGCTTAGACTGCCGTGTGGGTTACCCAAATGAGCATTTAGCTAAAAATGAAAGTCTCCCAAAAAACGTATACGAAGATTTAAAAAGTCCAATGTATGCTACCGGTATTGGCTTGTTAATTAAAGGAATAGAGAAAGTAGAGCATGAGCTTCATAAAGAAAAATCATCTTCTAAACCAAGTCAAACGGTGGCGCAAACATTAGTAGCTGGCAAACCAAGAGGTTTATTTGCTTCTTTGTTAGAAGGAACAAAGAAATTTATTAAGGATGATATTCCAGATCAGGACTTTTTGAAATAATTTTCAACAAAGTATAAGTTTTCCACAGTATTAACAATTGTGGATAACTAGTGTGGAAAATTTTATATAATTACAGATAGATTAAAATAGAATTTATAAAAACTTAATAGCTGATAATTAAGGATATGCAGTTCGAAATGTTAAAAGAAAAGTCATCAATCATCAAAGTTATTGGTGTTGGCGGTGGCGGAGGCAATGCAGTTAACCACATGTACCGACAAGGAATTACAGGTGTAGACTTCATTATTTGTAATACCGATGCGCAAGCGTTAGAGTTAAGCCCGATTCCAAACAAAGTACAATTAGGTGCAAGCCTAACTGAAGGAATGGGAGCGGGCTCTATCCCCGAGGTAGGTAAAAACTCTGCCATAGAAAATATTGATGATGTAAAAGATATGTTGGGAAGCAATACCCGAATGCTTTTCATTACTGCAGGAATGGGTGGTGGTACCGGAACAGGTGCTAGTCCAATTATTGCAAAAGCTGCAAAAGAGTTAGATATCCTTACTGTTGCTATTATTACTACTCCATTTTCTTTTGAAGGCAAGCGTAGAAGAATGCAAGCTGAAGAAGGTTTAGAAGAATTAAAAAAATACGTAGATTCTTATTTGGTAATTTCTAATGATCGTTTGCGTGATATTTTTGGGAATTTAACCTTAGGTTCTGCATTTGGAGAGGCCGATGATATTTTAACCACTGCCGCAAAAGGAATTGCCGAGATCATCACTGTACCTGGTTATATTAACGTGGATTTTAAAGATGTACGTACCGTTATGAAAGACAGCGGGGTAGCCATTATGGGTAGCTATTCAGCAGAAGGTGAAAACCGAGCATTAAAAGCGGTTGA
The DNA here is from genome assembly GCA_044373805.1 of Pelobium sp. Classification (GTDB taxonomy): domain Bacteria; phylum Bacteroidota; class Bacteroidia; order Sphingobacteriales; family Sphingobacteriaceae; genus Pseudopedobacter. The sequence continues at coordinate 10,985 of JBILPO010000018.1, read as the reverse complement.
AGGTGCTTTATCTTCTCCTTTGCTAAAAGACAATGAAATTGAAGGTGCCAGATATATCCTATTAAATATCAGTTCGGGAGAAAAAGAAGTCACCATGGATGAAGTAAGTATCATCACCGACTTTATTCAGGAACAAGCAGGTTTGTCAGCAGATTTAATTTGGGGTAACTGTAGCGATGCTTCTTTAGGAGATAATATTTCTGTAACTATTATTGCTACTGGTTTTCAAACTAAAGAAGAAAGAGAGCAAACCAAACAGAGTGCGCCTAAAAAGCAATTTTTAACTTCTGATACCCCTTTAATTAAGCCTATTAATGAGTTCTCTAAGAAAAGTATAGAACCCATAATTGAAGATAGAATTCAGGTTCCTATGCTTAAAGCAGAAGAAACACCTGTACCACAAGCAGATCTTTTTGCAGATATGTTTACTACTAAAGATCACTCTTTTAATGAGCCAACATCATCAGTAGTAAAACATCAATTAATAGAAGAAGAAAATGAAGAAGAGCCCGAAAAAGAATTAAATGGTTTTGAGTTTAATTTAAAAGTTTCTGAATCAGAATTTTCTCAGCCTTTAGTTTCTGAGGAGGAGTTAGAAGAAATAGAATTATTACCTGTTAATGTAGATGAGCACAAAACAGATGAATCTATGGAAGAACAATTACGTAAGTCTAAAGAACGTATTTTACGCTTAAAAGACTTGAGTATGAAATTACGTTCAACCAGTGGCTTACAAGAATTAGAAAATGAGCCTGCTTATAAAAGAAAGCAAATGCAATTAAAAGACGTACCTCATTCTTCAGAGTCCCAGGTGTCTAGGTTTACATTAAGTAACGAAGATGGTCAAACAGAGATTAGACCAAATAATTCTTTTTTACATGATAATGTAGATTAATCTATAAATATTTAGATAATAAAGCCATTCCCTTAACAAGAATGGCTTTGTTATTTACATCGCTTTTGGTCTCTGGAATCAAAGTTGCTATTCCATCATAGAAAGCTTAAATTTGCGCAGTTTTTTAAATTAACAATTTATTAAAAATATAACAACTTGGATATTTTCGAGAAGATAGCAAAAAACATGGGACCTCTTGGTCAGCACCAAAAATGGTCGCATGGGTATTTCTCATTTCCAAAACTGGAAGGAGAAATTGCCCCTCGCATGAATTTTAGAGGGAAAGAACATTTAGTGTGGAGCTTAAATAATTATTTAGGTTTAGCAAACCATCCAGAAGTGAGAGCCGCAGATGCGCAAGCAGCATTAGATTACGGAATGGCTTACCCAATGGGTGCTAGAATGATGTCTGGTAATTCAAATCATCATGAAGCTTTAGAACAATCATTGGCAGAGTTTACGGGTTTTGAGGATGCATTTCTTTTAAACTACGGTTATCAAGGTATTTTATCAGCTATAGATGCCTTAGTAGATAGAAATGATGTGATTGTTTACGATGCAGAATCACATGCTTGTATAATTGATGGTGTTCGTTTACACATGGGCAAACGCTTTGTATATCAGCATAATGATATGGATAGTCTACAAAAGCAATTAGAAAGAGCTACTAAATTAACAGAATTAAGTGGCGGTGGTATTTTAGTTATTACCGAGGGTGTTTTTGGAATGTCTGGTGCTCAAGGTAAACTAAAAGAAATTATTGATTTTAAAGAGAATTTTAAATTCCGTTTATTAATTGATGATGCACATGGTTTTGGTACCATGGGTGAAACCGGATCAGGAACTCATGAGGAGCAAAATTGTGGCGAAGGGATTGATATTTATTTTGGGACTTTTGCTAAATCTATGGCAGGTATTGGTGCTTTTATTGCTTCAACAGAAGAAATTACCAATTATCTACGCTACAATATGCGTTCTCAAACCTTTGCAAAATCCTTACCTATGCCAATGGTTTTGGGTTTAAAGAAACGTTTAGAGTTATTAAGAACTAAGCCAGAGCTTAAAGCTAAGCTTTGGGAAATTGCAACAGCTTTGCAAACAGGTTTAAGAGAAAAAGGCTTTAATATAGGAACTACCAACTCTGTGGTTACTCCTGTTTTCTTAAAAGGCGAGCTAAGTGAAGCAACAGCTATCACTATGGATTTAAGAGAGAATTACGGAATTTTTTGTTCAATAGTAATCTATCCTGTTATTCCAAAAGGTTTAATTATGTTAAGATTAATTCCTACGGCTATGCATACTTTAGAAGATGTGCAAAAAACACTCGCTGCTTTTAGTGAAGTAAGAGATAAATTAGAAAAAGGTTATTACAAAGAGAAAAAAGAAGTGAATTCATAGTCAATCTTTTCGAGTTTAAAAAATGCTCTTTAACATCGTTTAAAGGGCATTTTTTATTTTATAATATTTTTATAATATTGATTACTAGGCATTTAGTTATTAGCACTCAAAAATAATGTTAAGAGTTGCTCTAATGTGGATAAAAAACCCTTTTAAAGCAGGTTTTAATATTTAAAATGATTTTTTTTTACAAAAAAACATTATACATTAGCTTTAATAAGTATTAATACTAACCAATTAAACTAAAAGGAGTGTTTCAAAATGAAAAAATTTGAAGAAGTAAAAAAATTAGTTGCAGAATTAGAAGGTGATGCAGATAAGTTTTACAACAAAGGTAACAGCGCAGCAGGTACTAGAGTTAGAAAAGGAATGCAAGACTTAAAAAATCTTTCACAAGCTATTCGTCTTGAAGTTCAAGAGATGAAAAACAAAGAAGCGGGTAAATAGTAATAAATTTACCTTTAAGAAAAAACTCGTGAGCCATGCTTATGAGTTTTTTTATTTTAAAATACTTTCTATTACCTGTAGTTTTAAAACAATTTTTTGATATCTGCATTTCATTATTTAGACATTTTTGTTTTTACAAACCCATGAAATTAGATCTAGACCAACATAGAAAAAGTGGCGACCAACCTGCTGATGACTTTGTGAACGATTATTTTTCTGTTCAAGAGAAAAAAATAAAACTTGATTCGGCCTTAAAAAACCTAATCAAAAATTCAGATTGGTCTTCTTTTATTCATGAAATCCCGGAAGCTAAATGGTTTGATGAAACATTTAATGATTTCAATTTTATTCAACCACAAATCAGAACTAAAGCGCTTCAGTTTTATAATAAAAGATCAGCTTATATCCTACAACTTCTTGGCATGCTTTCATTACCTTATTGTTATGCTGCTGCTGATGGTGCAAAAGTGCTTTATCAAACAGAAAGAATGTATAAAGATGTAGCTAAGCGATTAGAAGAAACCGGATTGTTTGTAGCAGAAATGATGAATCCTAACGCTTTTGGGGCAGAAGGTTCAGGTAAAATTCAACTATTTAAAGTAAGGTTAATGCATGCTGCTGCCAGATTTTATATTCAAAAAGGAAATTGGGATATGAAATTGGGTTTGCCAGTTAACCAAGAAGATATGGCGGGCACCAACTTGTCCTTCTCGCTCATAGTGATAAGAGGCTTAAGAAAAATGGGTTTTGTGATTAATCATGATGAGCAAATGAGTTACCTAAAATATTGGAGTTGGATAGGAGCCATGTTAGGATTAAATCAGGCATTACTTCCTCAAAATGGTAAAGACGCTCACGATTTAGAAATAGCCATTAGTCAGCGTCAATTTAAACCTTCTGAAGAAGGAACTCAATTGACCGATTCTCTCCTGAAATGTTTTTATAGTTTAAATGATGAGAAGCAAATTAAAAACTCCGAGATAGCCGGTTTTATGCGTTTTTTATTAGGTAATAGAGTAGCCAATATTTTAGCTTTACCAGCAAATAATTTTCCGCTTTCAAAGCAAATTCTTTTAAAACTAAAAGTGGCAGTAGCTTAAAACAAAAAAAGAAGGAGAGTTCTACCTCACCTTCTCTGTCAAACTTATTAATTGTACTTAAGTCTATTAAACTTTAGTGTTTCTAATCTTTATTTAGCTGGGATAATATCTATAATCACCGTTCTGTTATAGAAACGTTCTTCAGGAGTGCTATTGTCAAAAGGTGCATTATTAACGTCTTCTCCAAAACCAAGAGTCTCGAATTTTACATTATTTTTTCCACTACTTTTTAAAGCATTGTTTAAGAGTTTTTGGGTTTCCATTGCTCTTTCTTTAGACAAAGTATAATTATAATCTTCGCTGCCAACAACATCTGTGTGACCATGAATAATTACCGTAGAACCATCAGCTATTAATGGTGCAACAGTATTTTTTAAGAAATCATTATAAGATGTAATGGTTTTTGTTTTGTCAAAATCAAATAAGATACTGTAGCGGTATCCTTTTTCTATCAAATCATCTTGTTTAACTAAACGTACAGTACTCTCTTTTTTAACAGTTTCTCCTTTTTTGGTAACACCCGTCATCACTACTTTGTAATCTCCTGAAGAACGATTTCCTAAAATTGTTTTTCCAGGGAAACTTCCTTGATTTTTAGTGTAAGGACCAAAATTTTGAACCGTTCCATTTTCATCCGTCATGGCTATAGACCATGATTTTAATACTTCTTCAGCACCATCAACATTAAATATAACATGGCTATCTAAGGGATCTACCTGATTAGCTGTAATTTGAATAGGTTTCATCATTCCTCCTCCAACTTCTAACAATAATTCAGGAGAGGCACTTGTAATGTCAACTCTTCTATCGCCAGTTCTTAATAAAGTAAGTTCTTTAGAGCCGCCAGGTTGTTCTGATGGCACAATTGGTTTAACACGTCCCTGAGTTGTAATTCTTGAACTATTGATCCCGAAAACAGACACCAAATATTCTTTAATTTCTTCTGCAAATACTTTTCCTTCGTCTGCACCATTTAATGAAGCGCCACTCAAAGAAATGGTAGATTCTGGATTTGATCTTAAACGATCACCAACAATATTTAAGATGTTATGATAAACATTTATTTGTCTGGCAGAACGGCCAGTCATGTTTGCGGTTTCTTCTTTTTCTAATTGTTCTTCTTTAAAATTAGAAGCTTGATTTTGGTTTAATAAGGTGTACCTGTTTGGTATTTTATTAGATTCTTTATCAAAAAATACATAATTTAAAAGAGGTAATGTTTCGCTTACCTGACGTTTTTGTGGAATTATTTTAGGTGCTTTTACAGTGAAATCTACGTCACGAATTGGTACTATTACCTTATTGTTTTCTGTAGTAGTTTGATTTGATCCTTTTCCAAATTTAAGCGCCAAACCGGTTCTTACAGTAGATATTGATAAACTTTCTATAGTACGAGGTTCTTGACCAAAATATGGATGAAAAGACAGGAAAGGAGAAAGGACTACTGCTGTTTTACTATTTGGAGTAGAAATCAAGTAATCATAACCTATACCCACCTGACCAGAAAATATTGTTTTATCGATTGCACTAAAATCGCCAGCTCTATCTTCTTGTTTCAACTGAGTGTATTCGTAATCTTTTGATAAGTTAAAGGCCACTCTTGGGCCTGCAAAGAAGTAAAAGTTAGTTGCTCCAGCGTTTAAACGTAAACTAGGTTCAATAGTAATGTAACTTAAATTAGTTTTTAATGTAGCAGGGCAGTCACAAGGCGCAATTACATCGTCAAATTTTGCTCCTCTACCATCATATCCGACATTTAACATGGCGCCAAATAATTTTCCTGAATTATATTCCATCAGAATTGATCCGAAAGGACGTATGCCTGTGCCTTTATGAAATGCCGTGGGCACAAAGTAGGCGTTATCTAGTCTTTGAGTTGTACCAGTGTAATAGTTTAAGTTTCCTGCTCCAGATACACCAAACCACCATGTTGGTGATGAGCTGATTTTTTGTGCAAAACTGCTTGCCGATACAAACATCAATAAGCATAAGATTATTTTTTTTGAGATTTTATTTTTGGGTAACATGATTTTTCTTTTTTAAATGAATTTAAAATATCGTTTCAAGTAAACACAATCCCCTTCTGTAGGAGATCGTGTTATTTTGATGTAACTATTGAGGTTGAGTAACTGTGTTAGCGTTTAAGGTAACTTCTGTTTGAGCCAACAACCTTCCATTAACCTTTGCTCCCGTTTTTAAAGAGATTAAAGTTTTACTTAGTATGATACCGCTAAAATCTGCACCAGTATCTAAAAGAGCCTGACCAGCTACTACCCAGTAAATATTCTTTGCTTGTACGCCTGGTCCTAAAGTGATTTTCGCATTGCTGCTCACTGTTAAATCATTTGTAATTGTGAATATCCATGTGTCATTTGCATTACCGACTAGAGTAACCCCTTGGCTAGAGATTAATAGACCAGTGGTAAACTTATATAACCCTGGAGGAACAACTAATCCGCTTATATTCCCTGCACCTAAATTCATAACAGGAGCTGGAGCTGTTAAATTGTTTGATGTTGTAAAAGCGGTTTCCATATTGCTTATCGCTGTTATCAAGTTTGCAGGTGTTGGTGCGGCATAAGTAGCTGCATAAACTTTTCCTGTAACTATTGGTGTGGTAGATGATTGGCCGTTAGAATCCATTATCAAACCAAAGCCTGTAATTGCGGTTGCTGCAATTGGGCTCACCCCTATGTTACCTATAATTGAAGTAGTACCCGTTGTAGAGATTCCTGATTTGGTAAGTATGGCATAATTACCTGCAAGTCCTAATCCTGGAAGTACTGGTCCTGTACCCGTACCAATTGGTATCAAAACAAAGTTAGCGGTGATATTTTTGTTTACAATCATATCTACCGTTATCGGACTTACCGTACCAGAAGCATCTCCGCTCCAAGAGCTAAAGGCGTATCCTGCATTTGGAACTGCAGTTAATACTACGTCGGTTCCATAATTATAAGTTAGTTGATTAGGTGTTTTAGTAACTGTACCATTTACGGCTGTCACATTTAAAGTGAAAGTTCTTACCGTAAAATTAGCTACTAAAGTTCTATTGTTATTTAATGGGAATGTGTAACTGGCGCTAGTAGATGCAACAGCTCCATTTTCTGTCCAATTAGCAAAAGTATAACCTGCGTTTGCCGTAGCTATTGCAGTTACAGATGTTCCCGAATTATAAGATCCTTCTCCATCTGTTGAACCACCAGCAGCAGGGCTTGATGATAAAAATAATGCAAATTGAGAAGAAGGAATTAATCTGAAATTAGCTACTAGAGTTCTATTACCGGTTAGAATAAACTGATAATTTGAACTGGTAGAAACAACTACATTATTATCTGTCCAGTTTAAAAAGGTATAGCCTGCATTTGCTGCCGCTGTAATAGTTACTCTAGAACCAGTTGGATAAGCTCCAGAACCAGTAGTATTACCACCTAGAGCAGGGTTAGAAGATAAATTCACCGATGAATTTCCTATTGGAATTGGAATAAAGTTGGCAACTAAGGCTCTATTTCCATTAACTTTAAATGAATAACTAGCACTTGTAGAAACAATCGTTCCGTTTTCTGTCCAGTTTGTAAATACAAAAGTTGGTAATGCGGTGGCTGTTACAGTTGCCGAAGAGCCTTGTGCGAAATTTCCAGCGCCATTAGGAATGCCTCCAGCTGTTGGATTAGCTGATAAAGAAATACGCGGAATTGAAGTGAATGTCCAAACGTAATCAGCGGCCATAGCTGTGCGTAAAGTATCTTTAGCTCCTGTAGTAACAGTTCCTGTATAGATAAGGAAAGGATCTAATGGTGCATTTGGCGTAAAAGTAAAAACAGCGGCGTTGGTAGTTGGAGCAACTATACCTCCAATTACATTACTTCCTTGTTTGACGGAGAATGTGCCATTATTAATAGAAGCTGCATTCATTGGAGTATTAAAGGTAATGGTGACAACTTTGTTTAACACCACATCTACTGCCTTATCCATAGGGTCTGAAGTGACGGTTGGGCATAGTCCAACAACTTCGCCTGCAAACTCGTCTTTTTTACAGCCGGCAATAAAAACTCCAAATAATAATAATAAGGCCCCTAAGGTCTTATATATTTTAAAGTGATCTTTGTTTTGGAGTACCGTAGTACTATCCAAATTCAAAGTAGGTTTTTTGTTCATGATTAATGAGTTAAGTGAAATGAATTTTTAAACGTATTTCCGTTTTGTGAGGTTTACGGATATGTTATGCCTAAGCAAAGCAAGTGCTTGTTTAATTTAGGTTATGTTAAAAATAAATTAGAGCTGGAATTTTTTAGTGCGCTTAAATGCGCCCATTGATACTAATAAGTAGGTTATTGTATTTTAAAATGACGATATTTATTTTATATTTAATCTAAACTTATTAATTATAAATAAAAGTAAGTTTCTATTTATGCCCTGTTTAAGGGAATAATTGTATTGTATAGACTAAATAAACGTGTAAGCATTAACAACTTAAATCTATTGATGTGATATATTAATGAAATCAATGATAATGGATCGGACGAAGTAGTATGCAGGTGCGTTAGCGGTGGTAGCGACATCCTTTTTGTTTTTACAAAAAGATACAGCGGACAACGCGACCCTTTTTGGGGAACGCCCATTATTAATTATATCAATATTTATTTGTTTTTACTCTTAGTCTAGCCCAAACAAAAATAATTACCATGCTATAATCACCTCTAGAATTTCAAATTAAGCTACGTTCTTTAGTCTACCTACTCTTTTGATCAAAAATATTTCTCACAACCTATTGAAAATCAAAAAATAAAATCCTACTTTTGCAATCCTTTTGCTTGGGTATGTTATGTATTTGAGGAAGGGAATAAAAGAATTAATAAAAAACACTTAAACAAAGCTTAATGCCAACCATTCAACAATTAGTTAGGAAAGGTAGAGTAGCTCTGGTGGATAAGAGTAAATCCCCAGCGTTGGACAGCTGTCCACAGCGAAGAGGAGTATGTACCCGTGTATATACTACTACCCCTAAAAAACCAAACTCAGCAATGCGTAAAGTTGCTCGTGTACGTTTAACCAATGGAAAAGAGATCAATGCTTATATTCCAGGTGAAGGTCACAATTTACAAGAACACTCAATTGTTTTAGTGCGTGGTGGAAGAGTTAAAGATTTACCGGGAGTACGTTACCACATCGTTCGTGGGGCATTAGATACTGCTGGTGTAGCTGGTAGAAATCAACGTCGTTCTAAATATGGTACTAAGAAACCAAAACCAGGACAAGTTGTTGCAGCACCAACAAAAGGTAAAAAGAAATAATTAAACGGAGGACAAGACAATGAGAAAATCGAAACCAAAAAAGAGAATCATCCTGCCTGACCCAAAGTTTAACGACGTTATGGTTACCAGATTCGTAAATAATATGATGTTTGATGGAAAAAAATCTATCGCTTATGACATCTTTTATAAGGCTATTGAAATGGTAGAAACTAAAACTACTGAAAATGGCTTAGAGCAATGGAAAAAAGCTTTAAATAATGTAATGCCTGCTGTAGAGGTTAAATCTAGAAGAGTAGGTGGCGCAAACTTTCAAGTTCCAACAGAAGTAAGACCAGAGCGTAAAATTGCTTTAGGTATGAAATGGTTAATTAGCTATTCTAGAAAACGTGGAGAAAAAACCATGATGGAAAAATTAGCAGGTGAAATCATTTCTGCAGCAAAAGGCGAAGGTGCAGCTGTTAAGAAGAAAGAAGATACACATAAAATGGCAGAGGCTAACAAAGCATTCTCTCACTTTAGATTCTAATCTAATAGATTATATAGATTAATTTGATTACACCGATTTTTAGTTTAAAACTAAAAATCGGTGTAATCATTTAAAAAATCAAAGAAATCCATAAATAATGTCAAGAGATTTAAGATTCACAAGAAACATTGGAATTGCTGCCCACATTGATGCGGGTAAAACAACCACAACTGAGCGTATTCTTTATTACTCAGGTGTAAGTCATAAAATTGGGGAAGTACATGATGGTGCTGCAACAATGGATTGGATGGCACAAGAGCAAGAACGTGGTATTACTATTACTTCTGCTGCTACAACAGTTGACTGGAAATACAGAGGACAAACTTACCATATCAATATTATTGATACTCCTGGTCACGTAGATTTTACCGTTGAGGTAAATAGATCTTTACGTGTATTAGACGGTTTGGTATTTTTATTCTCAGCAGTTGATGGGGTAGAGCCACAATCAGAAACTAACTGGCGTTTAGCTAATAACTATAACGTTTCTCGTATCGGTTTTGTTAACAAAATGGACAGAGCAGGTGCGGATTTCTTAAAAGTTGTTAAACAAGTTAAAGATATGTTAGGTAGTAATGCTGTGCCATTACAAATACCTATCGGATCTGAAGATGGTTTCAAAGGAGTGGTTGATTTGATTAACTTCCGTGGAATTGTTTGGAATGAAGAAGACAAAGGAATGACTTTTACAGAAGTTCCAATACCTGATGATTTGATTGAAGAAGCAAAAGAGTGGAGAGAGAAATTATTGGAGTCTGTTGCTGATTACGATGAGTCATTAATGGAGAAATTCTTTGACGATCCAGAATCTATTACAGAACGTGAAATTTTAGACGCTTTACGTAAAGCAGTTATAGATGCAAGTATTGTTCCTATGGTTTGCGGTTCATCTTTCAAAAATAAAGGTGTACAAACCATGTTGGATTACGTGATGGAATTATTGCCTTCTCCAATGGATCAAGAAGGTATTAAAGGAACTCACCCAGATACGGGCGCTGAATTGGTACGTAGACCAGATGAAAAAGAACCTTTTGCGGCTTTGGCTTTCAAAATTGCAACAGATCCTTTCGTAGGTCGTTTATGTTTCATCCGTGTTTACTCAGGAAACTTAGAAGCGGGTTCATATGTATATAACGCTCGTTCAGAAAATAAAGAACGTATTTCTCGTATTTTCCAAATGCATGCTAACAAGCAAAACCCAATTCCTAATGTTGGAGCTGGAGATATTGCTGCGGTAGTAGGCTTTAAGGATATTAAAACAGGAGATACACTTTGCGATGAAAAGAATCCAATTGTATTGGAATCTATGAACTTCCCTGATCCGGTTATTGGTTTAGCTATTGAGCCTAAAACTCAAGCTGACG
>JBILPO010000255.1:0-3782 GCA_044373805.1 Pelobium sp. | reverse complement strand
TTTTAAACTCGCTTTGTATAAATATTTTTGAGTGGCATTAGTTGGCGAAGCCATAAAATAAACCAAACCATTTTTTTCATCAACCAAGTTTAATTCAATAGCATCAAAATTATCTTTGGTAATTAACGTTTGTTTTCCATCTAAACCTATGGCGTAAATATGTCTCCAACCATCTTTCTCGGTGAGCCAAATAAATTTGTTCCCGTTTTCAATCCAAGTCCAGCCTGTGGCTTCTGCTTTGGCATCTACCCAAGCTTTATCCGTTTCGCTATAAATAATTTTTGAGTTGTTAGCGGCAATGTTCAACAACATTACTTTACTTTCATTTTGCCTTCTGTTTAATTGCTGAATAATTAATTGCGATGAATTATTTGCCCATTCCATTCTGGGAATATAATGTTGCACCGCATCACCTGGCACATTCATCCATTTGGTTTGCGCTGTGGCAATATCAACCACACCTACTTTACAAGAACTTGGATCTTCACCCACCACCGGATATTCTACCGGAATAGTAAATGGATACAAAGAATCTGTGGTATTTAACATCAAATAATTTTTGATTTTACGAGCATCAATTTGCCAATAAGCTATAGATTTACTGTCAGGAGACCATCTAAAGCCGTCTCTGCAATCTAGTTCCTCCTCATAAACCCAATCAAAAGTTCCGTTTATTAAACGCAAACTACCATCAGTGGTTAAGGCTTTTATAGCGCCAGAGGCTAAATCTTCTACATAAATATTATGCTCACTTACATAAGCTACTTTACTAGCATCGGGCGAGAATTTTGCAAACATTAAACTTGCTTTAGGCTTATTTTTACCTACTTGTTTTAGTGTTTTTGCATTCAAATCATATACCCAAAAATCTCCTTTGGTATCATAACGCCAAACTTTTTTGGTGTTGGTATTGATCAATACTTTTTGGTTACCATCTGCAAAAGCAAAACGAATTACATCTAAAGGTGCGCCCCCTTTTGGAGTCAGCATTTCTTTAGAAATAAGCACCGCAGTTTTAGAAGGATCTAAGGCATCAACTTGTACAATGTTGCCATCTTCTACTTCCATTATTTTATTTCCATCTGCAGACCAATAAGTCTGTTGACCAAATTGAGCAAACGCTCCAGAAACTACAAAAATTAATACTGCACTAATGATAAATTTTAACTTAAATAGATTATTCATATTCAATTATATGGTTTAATTTTTTTGAAAAGCAGGGCAAATTCTACTATTAATGTTAGTCCGGTGCTCTGCTTTATTCCCAATAAAAAATTGGGAGATGCCGCTGCCGCCCCGGTTTATTTTACGTAATGCATTACTCTAAACTCCCTTACTCTACACCGCTTACTCTGCTTGGCGTGTCTTTTCCGTTAATAATAGAAGTAGAACTTATGGCTATGGCTTTTATAATCTCGGTGATGTTACTAATATTCATAGATTCAAACTCGTCATCTACAGAATGGTACAATTTATCAGTATCAATTTGATCTGAAGAAATGGTATGAGCCGGAACGCCTAATCTGGCTAAAGTAGCATTATCAGACCTAAAAAATAAATTTTGAGAAGGGTAAGGATCCGGATAAAACTTAAACGCTGTTCCTTCTAAATTTTTCTGTAAAATTTGCCCAAAATCAGAACGCTCATAACCTGTGATAAAGGCATTATTGATTCCAAATTTAGATTCTTTACCAATCATTTCTATGTTAAACATAGCCACCGTTTGATCTGGATTTAACTTCTTAGAGAAATACTGAGATCCATAACCGCCAATTTCTTCGGCTGTAAAAGCCACAAAAATTAAGGTACGCTCGTTATCTTTTTTCTGAGCAAAGTATTTAGCCAATTCAATTACTGCGGTAGTTCCGCTAGCATCATCATCTGCTCCATTTGCTATAGAATCTTGATTGGTTGCTTTAATAATCCCCAAATGATCATAATGACCACTAAAAACCACGTAATCATTAGGCTTAGATTTTCCGGGTAAAACGCCAACTACGTTAAACATAGGCATTGGCGTAATTTTGTTCTTAAATTGCAAACTCATATTTAGTGGAGTTTCATTGGTTAAAAGAAACACAATTGAAGGGGTTTCTTTTTTATCAGAAGCCGCCATATTTCCCCTATTTAAAAAGCTCCTTACTCTACTAAAAGTACTTTTAAAACTTTCGTCTATACAAACCAAAAGATCCTTATCGCCGTTTAAAGCCTGCCTGTATTTTGCATTAAAGTTGTCTCCTTTTTCAATTTTAAGAATTTGAGGGAGGCTATTCATCGTTACGTTTTCTTTGGAAGAAGATACGCCAAAACTTTCTGCCGAAACCTCTTTTCCGTTAATGGTTAATTGACCGCCTTCGGGCTTAATATTACTCATGGTAAAATTCTGACGATAAGTTGTTGCTCCATCAAAATATTTTAAGCCAGCTTTCTTAAACTCCGAAGAAATAAAATCTGCGGCTTTACCAATTTCATTGGGTTTTAATGCGCTTCGGCCAAGCATATCATCGGCAGATAAGGTTTTAATTACCCTGCTCACTTCTTCTTGAGTGATGATAGATTGTGGGGTTTTCTGTGTAGCACATGATTGCAGAATAATCAATCCTGCTGCAATAGTTATTATATTTATTTTTTTCATATCGTTTTAGTTTGACGCTTTTGAATTTAACCAGCTTTTTCTAAAAGCCTCAATTTGTGGTGTGATTGTTAAGCCTGCTTTTTCAAAAGTAACCACTTCTACAGCCGGATTATTAGCTAATTTTATAGCGGCCGACATTATTTTTCCATCTCTTTCATAAGTGATGTTTAGCATTTCTCCAGGAAATTTAGTCTTTAAAAAATCTGGAATTGACTGATCATTAATTATATTATTTTCATCCATTTTTATAATGGCATCACCAGCATCTAAGCCGGCTAAATATAACGGAGTTCCTTTAATAGCTGCCGAAGAAACAAAAGCTTTTCCTTCCTTCATTAAAATTCTGGAATTTCCTATCCAAGCTGCATTGGGTTGAGACCTTCTAAAAACAAATCCTGCTGGAGCTAACAATTTTTCATAATCTGCTTTTTGTGATCCATAAATGTATTGGCTAAAAAAGGTCTTAGCAAAATCTGGACTTCGGGTAACTTCTCCTAAAACTTTCTCTAAATCAGAGATTTGGTAAGCAACTTCTGTTTTGCCATGCGCTTTCCAAACCGCTTTCATATAATCATCTAAATTGAGTTTAAATTGGCTACGCAAAGTGAGGTCTAAAGCTAAGGCAGTAATATCGCCATACAAATAATAAGAACTAAAAATATTAGCGTGGTTATTTTGATCTATGGCAACGCCTGCGTCAACAAAAACTGCTCGCTGGCTCATAAAAATTGGAGAATATTTGTTTGCGCCTGGGGCGTTTAAAACGGCATTTAAAAAACTACCTTGTAAAGAAGCGAAATCCTCTGGACTATTAATTCCTGCTCTGGCCAATAAAAGCTCCCCATAATATTGAGTAAAACCTTCGGCAAACCATAACCCGTCACTCATGTTGGCCTTTTCAAAATTGAAGGGTTCTAAGGTCTTTGGTCTAATTCGCTCTACATTCCAAGCATGGAAATATTCATGAGAAACAGTCCCCAAAACATCTTCTGCTTTTTGGTCTAAACTCTCGCCTCGGCTAGTAATAATGGTAGAGTTTCTATGTTCCATACCATCACCGGCATTGGTTGGCAAAACATCTATCAAAAAACGATATTCGCCATTTTCATACTTTGGTAATTCGCCAAAAACAGCTTGAGCCTCTATC
>JBILPO010000254.1:0-3783 GCA_044373805.1 Pelobium sp. | reverse complement strand
TAAGACTAATTAAGGATTGTTGTATACTAATTCTCTTTTTTGATGACATTTCGGTTTTCTAAGCTTTCTGCTAACGTTTTGCAGCGCCAGAAGTTGGTGTTTTGGAACACTCAACCGTCTATACCCTCAAAAATGTACATAAAGATATAAATGTTTGTTAGGAAAGCCAAAATAAATTAAAGGTCTACGAAGCAGGCAATAGCAGGCTTTGCGATTTCCACGTCCGGACCAATTGCTTGTTGGTGCTGTTACCAGCTGGCGTTCTATGTGTCGAGTAATTGCGCCCCTTGTCTAGCGTGTTTTACTGTCATTTTCCGTTTACTTTTTTGTCGGGTGTTTTAATTATCGTAAGGCGTTGGAGAAAAAATTTGAAATCCTTTCTTTTTGTCGGTTTTGTAAGCTTACTTAAAAACTTTGGTGGTGGGCGGATGGTGCGGTTTTTAAATGTGTTTGCAAATCAGAGTGGCTGAGTCCTTTCTCTTTCAGAATATATGCGGTTCCCTGCTATAAAAATATTTTTTAAAATGTGTGAATGATGTAACTTATTAAAAAAATCTATAACAGTTGTAGATGCTTATTTGCTCAATTTTGAAAGCTGGAAATACTCGAATCCAAATTAACTAAAAAACGAAAAACCAATTGAAATTAAAACGAGTTGCAAGTTGAAATCAAACTAAAATATGCAAAATTAACTGACGATGTTTTACTTTTCGTAGAAGGAAAAGAAAATGAATTATTAGGCAGGCTTAAAAAAGAACTTGGGCAGATAAAGGATGATATACGTATGGCGATTGAAAAATTATAATTTAAGCATTCCCTTTAAGTAAGTGGATTAACGCTTTAAAATATATACGATTAAAAATACTGTTAAAACTGGCTTAGATATCAAAGCGGATAAAATGTAAACTGAAAAAGAAAATGGAAAATCAAAAGGTAAATTTAATAAGCCCCAAAGAGAATTTAATCCAGATAGGACCGGAAAAGATACTAAAGCCGATAAGACTTCTAAAGAAAAATAATTTAAACAATAACTTTAAAAAATAGAAATTATGGGAAACTTACTTTATATTATAGCAGTAATATTAGTCATTGGTTGGGCGATTGGATTCATTGGATTACACCTTGGAGGAATAATACACATTCTTTTAGTAATTGCACTTATTGCAGTTATTTTAAGAGTTATTCAAGGTAAAAAACCGCTTTAACCTAAGTATTTTGGTTGCAGCAAACAAATACCCAGAGGTCTACAAGTACGGTATGGAAAAGTGTCGGAATAGAGTTTGATTTTATAAGTTATGTTAAAAAAAATTATAGTCGGAAAATGTCGTTATAAAGTAATGGTCGGTGTTAAAATGAGTATTGGTGTCTATCTTATTTAGTTTAAGTTAGGGTTTTCTGTCAGGCGCTTGCGGTTTGCAACTAGGAGCAGCAGGCTTCTTGTTTATACTTGTTCAGCCCGTTGCTTTTAGTTGATATTATGCGCCTTTATTCATCTTTAAATAAGGTGGTGAGGCCATCCATTACAGAGAATAAATACATTCCATTATGATCTTTATCGTACGTAGCAGTCGAAATATTGAGATTAGGATAATCACTTAGTAAAGTCACAAGAGAATCAATCATTAATAGATGGTGATCCACATATTCTCTAGGTCCTTCGAAAGCGACTCCTTTTGAAATGAATATGTTGCTTTTGTAGTTTGAGTCAAGCCCTTTCTGTATATGCTTTATGGCATCTCCATCATTGTACCAAATACTAGCATCATAAATTTGGAATGCAGAAAACGATTTTTGAAGAGGAAGTATATAGGTACAAAAATATCCTCCAATGGAGTGTCCCATTAAGGTATTGAAACCGTTTGTACTGTATTGCTTATTGACGAAGGGAAGCACTTCATTTTCGAGAAACTGTAAAAAAAACAGCCCGTTTCCAGTCATAGAAGAATTAAAATATCCTAAGGTATCTTCCTTACCTTTTGCGTCCACTTTTGAATCCGTGAAAGTTAAGTCATTAATTCTGTGAAATCGGTCAATATGAGGTATTCCCACCACTATCACTTCGGGAATAGCACTTTGGTTTTCAAATAGTTCTTTTGTAAGGGTATAGGTTAACTCAAATCTATGTTCTGCATCTAAAATATAAACAACAGCATATGAACTGTCTTTATGGTAGTTCGTGGGAAGTCCCACCCAAATACTTCTTTCTTCCTTAAGAATTTTAGATTTTATCTTATGTACTTCAAAGCAATTTTGGGTATTGCCTCGTAGTGAAAAAAATATGGAGAAAAGAATGAGTAATAATTTCATTGTGATTGTTTGTTGTACATAACGGTTTCGGGCATGGCGAAGTTGGCGATTTTCACCATAAATGTCTCTGTGGAGCGCTGAAATGCCACTTTTGCCAAACCCGTTCTAGTGGTTGCCTTTATTTTGGTCCACATTCGTCGTTTAGTTTTAGTTTCATCATTATGTCTGTCTGTTCGTCTTTGCCCAATAGGAAAACATGTTTGTCAAACTCTATGAAGCCGTTTTTCTTGTAAAAAGATATTGCTCTCGGATTTTCTTCCCAAACACCCAACCAAACATAGTCTGCACGTTTCTGTCGTGCTATTTGCCTTGCCTTGGCGTATAGTAATTGTCCAACACTTTTTCCATGAAACTCTTTTAAAACATAAATTCGTTCAATTTCAAGAGCCCTGTTGTCTTGCAGTTCTGTTTGGGATTGCCCAAAGTTTAGTTTTAAATATCCAATCACGTTGTTGTCGTATGTTGCAAAATAAAATTCAGCATTGTCGTCGTTAAGTTCAGTCGTCAGTTTTGCAATAGAAAATCCTTCGTCAAGATATTTTATCATATTCTCTTCGGTGTTTCCTGAAGTAAATGTTTCAAAAAATGTCTGTCTGCCAATTTTTTGTAATTGGTCAATTTTATCAATCGTTACTTTTTGTATGTTAATGTCAGTCATTTTCGCTTTACGATTTCGTTGTCTATGTTTGCCCCTAACGTTTTCGTGCTTAGCGAAGTTGGCGATTTTCACCAGAAATGTTGATGCGGAGAACCAAATTTTGATTAACCACAAATGTCTCTGTGGAGCAGTGAAACGCTACTTTTGCCAAATCCGTGTTATATGCCGTATTTTTCATTTCTGTCTTCTTAATTGAAGTTCCCTTATAAACAAGAATAATGGAAAACCGAATGCATACGCAACGCATACCGTCAAGAAAAGATACAGCCAAATTCTCTTCATTTTTAGTCGAAACCCCTCCAATAGTATAAAAAATGTTCCTGCAATTGTTCCTGTCCAAAAGTCAAAAGTCAAGCTTTTGGAATAATAGCTGTCTTTCCATGTACTAGTAATAAACTCAATACTATCAAATTCGCCTTTGTGTTCAATAATACCAAGCACTGCAAAGTAAAAAGTAAGTCCACCCCCAAGTATTGTCAATAAAAGGTACAAATAATGTTTGTTGCCTATAAGTTTTTGCATTTTATTTTGTTCTTTTTTATTAATTCCATTATTTCATCTCAATATTAAGAATTCCCTCTCCGTCTTTTCCTAAAAATTTCACAAGTATTTCCTCAAAAGCATCTGTTCCGTTGTCGCAGTTTGTAAAAATTAATAGTGCTTGTTTTGTTTTAGGTACAATAAAGGCAATAGTATGAACACCAATATCATCTCCACCGTGAACAAGAGCAAAGTCTTTATTTTCGTTTATATTTTCATCAACCCACCAACCTAAGCCAAAATGTTTGTAAGTATTAATTCTAACATGGTCCGCTATC
>JBILPO010000253.1:0-3786 GCA_044373805.1 Pelobium sp. | reverse complement strand
TTAATAGTAATTCAGCCTGAGCTATGATACTCCATCCATTTGCTCTTCCCCAATAAGCAGGGCCGTTTTTATCAACGCCGTCATAATAACAATGAGAATATAAACCAGTCTCTTTATTGTAAAGGTTTTTTGTAAATAGCATGACTTGTTTTGCCGCAAAATCAAAATATTTATCATCCTTAGCTATTAAAGCGTATCTGGCTAAAAAAGGGACGCTCATGTACAAATCATCCAGCCATACAGTTTTATCATGTGGTACTTTCCTTGCTAATGTCCCATCTGATAATCTATTTTCTTTATTAAGAATATAATCTGCCGTTACATCAAGATATTGTCTGTAATCTGTACGTTTTTGCATGTTATAAACTTCAGCTAAATCAGCCCCCATCGCTCCACAATCATCTAATAACTCATGTTTATAAAACTGATCCATTCCTTTCAAATGTCCAGCATCCTGCATTTTCTTAAATTGTATTCTATTGTCAAAAGAGAATTGAATATTTTTTTTAGCGTATTCAGCATATTTATCATTCTTTAAATAATCGCTAAAATTTATCATGGCTAAGCCTAAAACACCATTCCAATATCTCCATTCATTATATGGATTTACGAGGTATAATTCATTTTTTGCTTTGCTAAAGTCCTGCAAAATATCATTGCTGGTTTTGCTTTTAAGGCTAAAACTTGTTTGTTCAATAATACCGTCAGCAATCTTTTTTAAAATCACTTCGTCAGTTTCTTGAGCATTAATTGAGAGGGTGAAAGATAGAAGAACTAACACCATTAACTTCACTTTAATTTGCTTTATATTCATGCTTCTAAAAAGTTTATTATTTCTTGTAAATTTTGATGCTCACCTTCTCGTTTATGGTATCTATTTTTAGATTATTTACGGTTATCATACCGTCTTCAATTGCCTTCACTTCCACTGTTTTATTTTGCCATTGCACTAACAGTGTATTCCCCTTTTTAATACGGAAGTTCTGTAAGTTGCGAGGGGTTAGACTTACTGTAGCTGCCGAAACTAAAGGGATATCTTTAATGTATATATCAGCACTCCATGCATCTGTTGTATCAATTACATTTTCCCAGTATAAGCCTCTATTCATCCATCCTTCAATATCTCCATCTTCTTTTTCACCGTTTCCCGGATTTTTATTTTCAGAAAAATTGCTGAATGCAGGATAGCTTTTATGGAGTGAAAGTTCTGGATGAAGCTTATAGAAATTAAGAATATCACTTGGAGCAGAAGAGGCCATATTATGTCCTCCATTATTCCAATAAGAAGCATAACCTCTTTTGGAATTATCTAAAGCTGTATAAAATGAAGGATTATTCACCCAAGGCATAGAGCCATCAGTACGTCCATTCATCAAAACTATAAATGGCAAATTCTTTTTACTTTCTGTAACTACTTTATCTGAATTCATACGATCTATAACAGATATACCTTCATCTGTCATCACTGTTTCATCACAAATTCTTCCACAAAGGCCATCTAATCTTTCAATAGTAGTTTTTTGGTCAGCGCCTTTTTTACGTGTATAAGCAGGAAGGGGTACAGTGCTAAATATGGTAGAAAATACATCTGGGTTGTGCAAACCAGTAGAGATGGCTCCGGTTCCCCCCATAGAGTTTCCTTGAATGTACGTTTTACTCGGGTCTGTACCGAAATATTGTTGCCCCCATTTAGCCAGATAAACAAGGTACTTTTCAGTATAATTTACAACTATCCCTGTTTTTGATAAGGTTTCATCATAAATTTGATTGTTGCAACCATACCACCAAGTGTTAATTGCCAATGCATGATCTCTTTCATCCCAAGAATATAAAAGTGGTCGGCCTATCCATAACCTATCATAAGGCTCAATTATAATTTCATTTTGCCTTTTATAAACTAAAAATTTGTGTGCTAATCCTTCTCTCCAACCTAAAGAGGCATCTCCAAATACTATAAAGTTAGCGTTTGGACTTAATGCCACATCGCCACCTCTGCCGTGTAGTTTAATAGTTAGTGAGCCACCCATTGCACTTCCTTTTGCTGGAACAGTTTTTAATGCAATAGGGGAAGGTTGAGCTATTATACCTTCAATGGGTATTTCTAATGAATTATCTCCTAATATGATGGTTGTGTTTTCTACCTCGTTAATTACTGCAGTTACAGCAAAGTATAATTTCTTAGGATCTTTTGTACTTATAGTATGAACAAAAAGACCTGAATTTGGATCTAAAAATTTGCCAGTTTCAATCGTGAATCCTTTTAATCTATCCTCTAATGCTGTTTTATCAAATGATTTGGGATTAGTCCACCAATCAGTTGCGCTAAAGGCTTCTACATGATGACCAACTTTAGTTGCTAAATGTAAATTGCATTTTTCAATAGGTTTACTATACAAGTAAACGTTAAAATAGCTTTTAACAGGTGTTGCGGTTTCGGCCCAAGTTAAGAATACTTGACCTGATTTGTAAGATGCCGTTAACCTATTTATTGGATTTTGTGATTGACTTAACGAGGGTTTCGCCATCAATACCAATAACAAAATCAAATTAAAGTTAAAAAAGGAGAATTTCATTTTTGTTGTAAAAAACGCAACTATCATATTACAGTGAATAGTGATGCTGATAAGATTTATAATTAGTTTAGTTTGGATAAGAATTCCAATTCAAATGTACAGCACACATTCAACGGCTAATATCTCTTGTATCTCAAAGGATGAAACCAGTGTCTCATTCTGTTAAAAGAATGAATGAAATCATTAAAATTTAAATTATTGATTTGTAGATGGTTATGTAAAAAGTCAATCAGTAATTTAGATTATTGATTGACTTTTTTTGAATGTTCTACGGCGTAATTTTTTGGAGTTACACCATAGGTTTCTTTAAAGCATTTTGAAAAATAAGAATGAGAACTAAAACCTGTTTCATAACAAATCTCAGAAATGTTGAGCTTATTTTCTAGTATTAAAATAGCCGCATTTTTTAGTCGTACTAACCGTATAAATTCCTTAACGGTTTGGTTGCTTAGCGCTTTAAATTTTCTGTAAAGTTGCGCTCTACTCATGTGAAGGTTGTCGGTAAGAAAGTCTATTCCTAGTTCAGTATCAGATAAATTATCCTCTATCAATTTAATAGCCTTTGCAGTAAATTCATTATAACTTATGGCTTCAATTTCTGAAGTTGGTTCTGACATTTGCGCTCTAAAAATTTCGCTCAGTTTTCTTCTAATGAGGATAAGATTTTGGCATTTGGCAATCAGCAAATCCATATTAAAT
Organism: Pelobium sp.; assembly: GCA_044373805.1. Lineage (GTDB taxonomy): Bacteria > Bacteroidota > Bacteroidia > Sphingobacteriales > Sphingobacteriaceae > Pseudopedobacter. Next base: position 514 of record JBILPO010000253.1, on the reverse strand, counting down.
GGTTTTGGCACATAATCATCGGCACCGGTTTTAACACCATTAATGGTATCTTCAACACTTGTTCTATCTGTAAGCAACAGCACAGGAATATGCGCAGTAAGTGCATTTGATTTAATTCTGTAACAAACGGATAAACCATCAAGCTGGGGCATCACAATATCAGATACGACTAAATCTGGCAAAACATCCTCTACAAGCTGCAACCCATCTTTCCCGTTATCTGCTGTATAAACAACATAATTTTTACTTAGGCTTTCTCTAATAAATTCTCTCAAATCAATGAAATCCTCTATCACCACTACTACTGGTTTTTCTGTAGTAGTATAAGGTGCAATTTCGGGTGTTTTCTCTAAATCAATTGATGAAATGTCTAAAAATTCGCTATTTGGATTAAATCGATAGTCCCCGGTTTGATGTAAAGGCATGGTTATTTTAAAACTAGTGCCAATTCCTTCTTCACTTGTTAATGCTATGTAGCCATCATGTAATTCTACTAACTCTTTGGTGAGTGCTA
>JBILPO010000252.1:0-3790 GCA_044373805.1 Pelobium sp. | reverse complement strand
TTCGCCTTAAATGGCCCGAGCGTTAACTTTTACGCTAATGATTTAAAAGTGACGGCTACCAGCTCTGCTACTGGATTAGAGGCTGTAACTGGAGTAAATTATGCTGGTTTATTTCCTGCTAACAATAGTTATCTAGCTCTTTTGAGTGCTGGTAATGTTGTTTTCAAAACAGTAATACCAGCAACCGCCTTGGTTAGTCCAAGTGTAACTGTTGCAAGTATAACGGCAACAGTTGAATCAGGTAAATACTACTCTTTTTTTACAAGCGGTATTTATGACGCAACCGCAAAAACTACATCTGGTTTTATCATAGAAGATATGATTCCGGCAGTTGACACCTCTAGTGCTTATGTTAGAATTGTAAATGCAATTCCAAATGCAGGCATTGCTGGTTTCGATTTAAAAGCAATTAATACAACAACTTTAGCTTCTATTGATATTGCCGCTCCAACAGCATATAAAGCGGCTTCAGGCTTTGTTAAAATCCCTAACGGGGTTTATAATCTTACAGCCATAAGTTCTAATACGCCCACTAGCTATACCATAACAAGAAGTGCTGTGTCATTTTCTAAAGGGTTTGTCTATACCATAACAGCCAGAGGAGATGCAACTTTAACTACAGGTACAAATCTTAGGGCTTTAGATTTAACCAGAAACAGGTAATATACATCTATTACTCTTACTCAATCCTCACCCCTAAAAGGTGGGGATTTTTTTATCCCAAATTCCTCACCGTTTATCGATTTAAAATTTCTAATCGTCGAAAACAGCTTCTTAAAATAGGACTTTAGCTTCACCTTTACATCGTTACTAAAAACAACTGCATGAAAAGGCTAATCCTATTCCTTTCTTTAAATCTAATCATCGGCTTTAGCCACGCTCAAACTTTAATTAGCGAAATAGCTAAACCAAGTTTAGAAACAGCTGCAACAAAATTTGAAACTTTTAAAGCTGATGGCTTTGCACCATCTTGGGGAAAAGACTAAAACCAAGCGCTTTTTAGAGCAGTTTAAATAGTTTTAAAATTATCAGAAATTAAAAAAGGCCTATAGGTGTTAACCTATAAGCCTTTTGTTTTTCGAAACAAGATTTGTTCTAGTCTTTATTATCAATTTTTATTTGTCTCATTTTTATAAAAACATAAATAGTTGTGATAAAGAAAATTGAAACAGTGACTAAAAACTTTAACAAAGCTTCCCTAGGATAAATACCAAGATTAAGAAAACTAGGAATCAAACTAATTATAAACACTACAATAATTCCATAGACAAAGTTATATCCATTTTTGTAAGGAGATATCAATTGTGAAATAGCTAAGTAGATAAAAGTTGCAACTAAAATAACGGCCAATATTTGATATAAAATATTTCCAAAACCAAAGTATACAACGGGAGCAAATAATTGTGGAAGACTATTCATAGTCTCACCGAAACGATTTAGTATAATCGAATAAGATAATAAAAGAAGTAGCTTTAATTTTAGCATATTATTTTAATATAAATAAGTAGTTGTAAAAGAGAAATACGCTTTAAATGAAATTGAAAATACAAATTTTTGGGATTTAACATATTGTTTTTGTTAAGAAAAAAACATCCGTTCATCATAAGACGAGTTTAGAACAAACCACTAGCTTTTAGAGCAGTGTAAATTCTTTAATCATAAAAAAAGGCTTCCCGAAACAAATGTTGGGAAGCCTTTTTTAAGCTAAAAATTTAAAAGCTTTATCTATTTCCTGTTACCATCAGCGTCTAACTCAATCACTTCATAACCTAGTTTTTGTAAACCGGGTAAAGTGCTTTGCTTATCACCAACTACAACAATTACCATGTTGTTTACATTTAAATACTTTTTAGCTAAAGCATCAATCTCGCTTTCTTTAATTTCATTTAAAATTTTGCTTTGCGTATTTACAAAGTCAGAAGTTAAGTTGTATTCTAAAATTCTAGAAAGGAAACCGGCTTTTTGGCCGTTAGTTTCATACCTACGGGCATCACTTTGCCCAATTGAGGATTTCATGAAAGCCAATTCATCAGCTTTAATTCCGTCTTTTTGGTATAGGTTAATTTCTTTCATAAACTCCACTACAGAGCTATCCGTTGCAGAAGCTTTTACTCCGGCAGAAGCAGAGAAAGAACCATCATTGTCATCCGCAGAAAAACCAGATCTTGCTCCGTAAGTCCAGCCTTTATCTTCTCTTAAATTTAAGTTGATACGGCTATTAAAAGCACCCCCTAAGTTGTAGTTTACTAAACCAATTCTGTAGTATTCGCCGGTAGCATCATACTTTAAATCGGTTGTATAACCCACTCTAATTTCTGATTGTGCAGCTTTAGGCACATCTACCAAATACAAAGTAGTTTTAGCGAATTTCATACCTGGAGTCGGAGTTGGGATTTTAACATCTTTAGCTTTCCAAGAATTTAAGAAACCTAATTTAGTTTTGGTATCTGTTTCGGTAATATCACCTACCACAACAACAGAAGTTACACTTGGCGAGAAGTTTTCATCATAAAATTTTTGCACATCCTCTAAAGTAATGCTATTAATAGTTGCCTCGGTACCATCAGCGACCATTACTCGAGGATTATCTAATCCGTAAAGTACTTTTTCAAATACTGTTGAAGCTACGTTTGCAGGTTGTGTTTTAGCATTTTTTAAACCCTGTATGGTTTGCTTTTTTATTCTTTCTAAAGCATCAACAGTAAATTTTGGATGGAATAAACGCTCTTGGAATAAAGCTAAAGTTTTATCTAAGTTTTTAGTTAATGATGATGCAGAGTATAACATGGCATCTCCACCATCAAACACACTTACATTACTTCCTAGCTTTTGTAATTCGGAACTAAACTGTTCTGAAGTATATTTCTCTGTATCTTCATTTAACATCCTACCTACAATACCTGCTAAGCCAGCTTTTGCAGTGTTTTTTAATAATAAATCACTTCCGCCTTTAATAGATAACGAAACAGAAACAGATGGAATCTCGGTATTTTGGCTACCAATCATTTTTATGCCGTTTGGCGTTTTTGCAGTCCAATATTTAGGAACTTCTACCACAGGGTTTTTACCCGAAGCTGGAGTTTTTGATCTGTCAAAATTATCTTTTGCTTTGGTGTACTTTAAGCCATCATAGCCGTAATTAGGTTTCTTATAACCTGAGTTATCAACCGTAAAGTTATCAGCGGCTACTCTCATATCGCCTTTACCTTTTGGTAAAACACTTAATACTACAGCACTTTTTCCTTTAACGTATTGATTATAAACCCTCATTACGTCATCTTTGGTAACAGATTGAATAGCTTTTAAACGCTCTTGTATTTGGTTTGGGTTTTTTGTAAAAGTTTCGGCTGCAGCCAATAAAGAAACTTTACCAGATACACTTGCCAATGAATTGATAAACTGCGCTTCAGAGCTTCCTTTAATTCTTGCTAAATCATCATCAGATACTCCTGTTGCTTCAAATTCTTTTAAAGATTCTTCGGCTAATTTTTTCATATCAGCTAAAGACTGACCAGGGAAAGGCACTACTTGAATGCTAATTTCGCCAGCCAACTCCGTTGTAGAAGAACCCATACTTGCTTGTGCAGCTTTACGAGGTTTTACAAAGTTTTTATAAAAAACAGAGTTGTTTCCTCTGCCAATAATGCTGGTTAAAATATTTAATGCAGCTTCATCTTTATGGTAACTTGGTACGCCAGGGTAAGTAATGGCTAATAAGGGTTGTTGTATGTAATTATCTTCGTAAGAAATGTATCTATCAGCAGTTAAAACGGGCGCCGGTAAAGTCATG
>JBILPO010000251.1:0-3791 GCA_044373805.1 Pelobium sp. | reverse complement strand
TTTTCTTTTCATTACTTTTTTAACGGCAGCAACAATGTTAGAGCTGTCTAAGCCGTATTTTTTCATTAATTCTGCTGGTGTTCCACTTTCGCCAAAACTATCATTTACCGCTACAAATTCCATTGGAGTAGGTAAGTGGGTAGCCAATAATTGAGCAATACTTTCGCCCATCCCGCCATATCTGTTGTGCTCTTCACAACCTACTACACAACCTGTTTTTCTAACAGATTTTAAGACTGCCTCTTCATCTAAAGGTTTAATGGTGTGAATGTTTATTATTTCTACGTCAATTCCTTCTTCGGCTAATTTTTCTCCAGCCAAAATAGCTTCCCAAACTAGATGTCCGGTAGCAAAAATACTTACATCAGCACCTTCGTTTACCATCCAAGCTTTTCCAATTTCAAATTTTTGATCAGGAGCTGTGAAAATTGGAACTACAGGTCTTCCAAAACGCAGGTAAACAGGTCCTTCAAATTCAGCAATAGCTAAAGTTGCTGCTTTGGTTTGGTTATAGTCACAAGGATTAATAACAGTCATACCTGGTAACATCTTCATTAAGCCAATATCTTCTAAAATTTGGTGAGTTGCTCCATCTTCGCCTAAAGTTAAACCTGCATGAGAAGCGCAAATTTTTACATTTTTATCAGAATAGGCTACTGATTGGCGAATTTGATCATAAACTCTACCTGTCGAAAAATTAGCAAATGTTCCTGTAAAGGGAATTTTACCACCAATGGTTAATCCAGCAGCAATCCCAATCATATTGGCTTCTGCAATACCTACTTGAACAAATCTATCTGGAAATTCTTTGATAAAATCGGCCATTTTTAATGAGCCAATTAAATCAGCACAAAGGGCAACCACCTGATCGTTTTTTCTGCCAGCTTCTAATAAACCTGCTCCAAAACCTGAGCGAGTATCTTTACTTTCTGTGTATGTGTATTTTTTCACGAGTTTAATCTTTTATATAAAGTGCTAAATCTTGCATAGCAAGTTTAATTTTAATTTCTTTTTTGATGGGTGTTTTTAATAATCTCCGTAAGTTTCCTCTAACTGTGTAAAAGCATCAGCTAATTGTTGTTCATTAGGAGCTATGCCATGCCATTTATGAGAGCCTTCCATAAAATCTACCCCTTTACCCATTTCTGTTTTCATCAAAATCATGATAGGTTTTCCGTTTCCGGTTTTGCTTTTAGCATCTTCTAAGGCTGCAACTATTTTTTCCATGTCGTTACCTTCTGCATGCATTACTTCCCATCCAAAAGCTAAAAATTTAGCTTCTAAGCTTAAGAGATTTAAGATTTTGTCAGTTGGTCCGTCAATTTGTTGTCCGTTCACATCAATGGCGCAAATTAAATTATCAACTTTATTGTGAGGAGCAAACATAGCGGCTTCCCAATTCTGTCCTTCTTGCAATTCTCCGTCTCCATGTAAAGAAAAAACCAAAGAACTATCTTTATTCATTTTTTTAGCTAAAGCTGCTCCAATGGCTACTGACATTCCCTGTCCTAAAGATCCAGATGCTATTCTTATTCCTGGTAAATGCTCATGAGTAGTTGGGTGACCTTGTAATCTGGAATTTAATTTTCTAAATGTTTTAAGTTCAGCAATATCAAAGTATCCTGCTCTTGCAAGCGTACTGTAAAATACTGGTGAGATATGACCATTAGATAGGAAGAAGAGATCTTCCCCAACACCGTTCATATTAAATGAAGGATCATGTTTCATAATCTTAAAATACAATGCAACTAAGTAATCAGTACAGCCTAAAGAGCCTCCAGGATGTCCAGATTGACAGTCATAAACCATGCGTAAAATGTCTCTTCTTACTTGAGAAGCCATTCGCTTTAAATCAGAAATTTCTAGTGTCATAAATTGTTTGTTGTAAATAAGAACCCTAAATTAATTAAATAAGTGAAACTCACTAACTATAACATTATTACAACATGTTAATAACACTATGTGGAAAACTTTTTGAAAATAATGAGTTTGTAACCATAATCTTTGTTTAACGTTAAATAATTAATATTTTTGGATTTATAGAATGTTCATAACTCAACGTTAATAACTTTTTAAGTGTATGCGAAAAACTTTACAAAATAATTTTTTCTGTCGTTTACGATCGATTATTTTCAAATCTAGCCTGTTTTTATTTTTCCTTTTGGGTTTTAAAAACATTGCCTTAGCTCAAACTACAGGTTCTGTAGGAGTTGGTACAACTTTACCATATGCAAATGCTATTTTAGATATTACTTCTACTGATAAAGGATTATTGATTCCTCGACTAACGGCAGTTCAGCGTGATGTTTTAACGCCAAAATTAAATTTGGTAGCTAACGGATTGCTGATATATAATGTTACCACATTACGATTTAATTATTGGAACGGAACACAGTGGAATGATGTAGGTCTTGCTGGCGCAGCTGGCGCAAGAGGTGCTGATGGAACAGTCTGGTATGCTGGTCAAGGGCCTCCGAGTAGTACAAGCCTAGGAAAGGCAGATGATTTTTATTTAGATGCAATTACTGGAGATGTCTATAAGAAAGATCTTGCAAATATTTGGGTGAGATTTGGTGCTACTAACCCAGTTAATCTAAAAAATGCAAATAAAAGAGAAGTTGCGGGTCCGCAATCATTTAATTTAGCTGCTAACGGAGCTACTATTCAAACCTTCGCCTTTTCAGGTGCAGTTGTTGGTAATGCTGTTGCATTTTCTCCTAATAACGCTTTGCCAGATGGAGTCATTATTTCTTACGCAAGGGTTAGTGCCCCGGATGTTATTGAAGTAAAATTTTATAATGCGACTGCGGTTATCATCAATATCCCATCGGGAAACTACGAAATAGCTATTATTAAATAATCTAGAATGAAATTTAATTCTAACTTTTATTCTGTATTTATCTTACTGATTTCATTGATCAGCTCAACTGCTTTTGCTCAGTTTGTTAATAATGGTACAACCATCATCATTCAAAACAATGCTACAGTTTTTGTTAATGGTGATTTTTCCAATATCAGCGGGTCAATTGTAAATTTAGGTAATCTCACTTTAACAGGTAATTGGTCAAATAATGATGCTCAAGGCGCTTTTAACGTTGTCTCGTCAGGAAATGTAAATTTTACAGGTCAAAATCAAACTATTGGAGGTTCTCAACCTACTTTTTTCCCTGGGGTAGTGCTTACAGGTACTGGTACCGGCATTAAGAGATTACTTATAGATGCTTCCATAAACGGAAGATTAAATTTAACAGATAGAGAATTTGCCTTAGATGATAAGCGCTTAAATGTTTTAAATAAAAATACAGATGCAATAGCACTAACAACAGGTTTTATTAGCACCAATTCAAGAGGAATTCTTTACAGAAATACTAATTCCATTTCAGATTATTTATTCCCATTAGGTTCCAAAACCTCTGGAAGTTTAAGATTTAGACCGGTTAGCTTGAAGGTTAAAGATAATTTGGATAATTCTTTTGGGGTGACTTTTGTTAACAATGATCCTTCTAATGAAGGCTTTAATAGAGATCAAAAGCGTTTTGACGTAAATGAAGTTAATCCCTTTTATTTTCATATACTAGATCAAAATCGAGGAAGTAGTGCTGCCGACTTTAGTTTTTATTATGATAATCCTGGAGATGGAAATTTTAATCAATTAGTAAATTGGATTAGATTTAATCTTTGGGAAAAGGCCGGCATTTCTAATCCCCAACCTTTTATGTCAACCACCAATCCAGAACTGAACCATATGATGACATATTCATCAATGCAAACCATTAGTTCATTACCTATAG
>JBILPO010000017.1:0-12914 GCA_044373805.1 Pelobium sp. | reverse complement strand
GATATCTTTTTTGGTTTTGTATTTAATTCTAACATCAACTTTAAAGTTTCTAATTTAATTAACCTAAACTGGATAAGTCTTGTTGGTGTTTTAATATTGATGCTTGCCTTATTGGCTTATTATTTAATCATAGATATTCTAATCACGTTTTCGTCTTTCATCAATATTAGCATCAAGAAAAAATTAATTTTATTAGCCATCTTATTTGTTTTTTTTAATGTTTACGAGTTGTTTTTTAGCAATTACAACGTGTTTTTTATTCTCATTTTTTGCTTGGTTTTAATTGTTGCTCGCTTAATTTACTACTATAACGGTAAAATCGTTTTTCCGGCTTTACTGCTTATTTCTTTGCTTTTTGCCACTTTAGTTTCTATTAAATTAAATAGGTTTGAGAATGTAAAGGAATTAGAAATTAGAAAACGCTTGTTATTAAAGCTACAATCGGCTGATGACCCCTACTCTATTATTTCTTTTGTGGAGATAGAAAAAGAGATTCCAAATGATGAAGAATTAAAACAAATGCTGGCGGGAAAATCATTCACAAGCAAACAGCTTAACAACCGTTTTAACAAACTTTACTTAGGAGGTGACTTAAACAAGTTTGATTATCAGATTTATCTATATAATAATGCCGACTCTGTTATTAATTCTAATAAAACAGTAAATCTTAAAAAATACCGACAGCTGGTAGAAAACGGAGCCCTAAAAGTGAGTGAGTATTTCTACAGACTAAATAATACCCTAGGCTCACAAAATTATTTTGCTATTATTCCTTTAACAGAGAATAATATAAAGCTTGGCACCATCGTCATTGAGTTACAATCTAAAAATTTTGAAAGGTATGGTGCTCTTCCTCAGCTTTTGCAAAACGGAAAATTAGACCAAAGGGTTGACTTTGTAGATTATTCCTATGCCTTTTATGATAATAAAAAATTAGTTAATCAGTACGGAAATTACGTTTATTCCCTTGAAAACAAAGACTTTACAGGAAAACTTAAAGACTTTGTAATTTTAAAAAAGAATGGCTTTGACCATATTATTTATCAGCCTAGCGTTAATAATATGATCATTATTACACACCCTTCTAATACATTTTGGAGAGAGCTAGCGTCCTTATCTTTCTTCTTTATTATATTTCTTATTTTTTCAATCGTCATTGTCTCTTATAAATGGATTTGGAAATTATTTAGGTCTTATGAATTTGGTTTTAGAGGCTTAAGGTTTAAACTTTTTATTGGGAATAATAAGATTCTTTATAGAACAAGAATTCAAATTGCACTAGTCTTAGCGGTAGTTAGTTCTTTATTAATTATTGGAATTATCACTTTTTCTTACATCTCTATCCAATACAAAGAACAACAGCAAGATTTAATTAAAAACAAAATCAAAGTAATTGCCGAAGCTTTTGAAAGTAACCTATCAAATGACTCTCCCACAAATAATAACCAGAACGATAACCTATCTTTTGAGGAATTCTCAAAAATGTACAATACCGATCTTAATTTATTTGACACCAACGGGAAACTGCTTTTTTCTACTCAAAATAAGATTTTTATTATTGGCTTAATCGCCGATAGAATGAACCCTATTGCTTATATCAACTTAAATTTATTGCAAAAATCAGAATTTATTCAAGAAGAAAACATTGATAAGCTTCAATTTTCATCTGCTTACAGGCCTATTAAAAATACAAATAATGATGTTATTGCTTATTTACAATTACCGTACTTTTCTAATTTAGATGATTACAATCAAAAAATAGGAACCTTTTTAAACCTATTAATTAATATTTACGTTCTTGTTTTTGTTGCCATTGGTTTTTTTGCTTTTGTGGTTGCTAATCAAATTACCAGTCCGCTTAGTTTAATACAAGAAAGTATTTCTAAAACCATGATTGGTAAAAAGAATAAACCCATAGAGTGGAAAAGAAACGATGAAATTGGCAGCTTAATTAAAGAGTATAATTCTATGATTGAAGCCTTAGAAGAAAATGCCAATAAACTTGCGCAATCTGAAAGAGAAATTGCTTGGCGAGAGATGGCAAAACAGGTGGCTCATGAAATTAAAAACCCACTTACCCCGTTAAAGTTAGGCATCCAAATGTTGGATAGATCTTGGAGAGATAAAGACATAAATTTTGATGACAAGTTTCAGAAATTTAGCAAATCTTTTTTAGAGCAAATAGATAGCTTAAGCCGTATTGCATCAGAATTTTCAAACTTTGCTAAAATGCCCGAGCTAAAATTAGAAGAAGTAAATTTATTATATGTGTTGAACAGAGCAACCCAAGTATATGGTCAGATGGAGGGTATAAAAATTATCACAAATGAAAATGAATTAAAAAATCATTTAATTCTTGCTGATAAAGATCAACTACTTAGATCATTCAATAACTTACTTAAAAACGCCATTGAGGCAGCTACAGATGATAAAGAAGGCATTATTACCATTAACGGCATAGTAACTAACAATAAAATAGAGGTAACCATTAAAGACAATGGCAGTGGCATTCCCGAAAGTTTGAGAGACCGCATATTTGTTCCAAATTTTACAACCAAAAGCTCAGGTACTGGTTTAGGGTTAGCTTTTGTTAAGCAGGCTATAGAAAATATGGGTGGAATCATCTATTTTACTACCGAGATTAATATTGGGACAACCTTTCACATCATTCTACCCTTGGTAAATTAATGGTCAGAAAGTACTTAATAGGGCTCCTTTTAATACTTTCAGCTAATTATAGCTATGCACAATACCCAAGTTTTTCTACCTTAAAAAATATCCCTGTAAAAGATTCTATTTTCTTAGATTCTTTAAGCATTGTGCCCAATAGTTTTAAGCTATTTAACGGCTCAATAGAAATTAGCTCTAGTATTTACAAAATAAATTACGCCAGTACCTTATTAACCTGGAAAATTAAACCAACAGCAGATTCTATTACGGTTAAATACTTTACTTTACCATTACTACTATCGCAAAAAAAATTCAATAAAAACCCTTCATTAATTGAAGAAGAGGTAATTAATAACAAGCCTTACATTTACACTGCTTCAAAAGAAGAAAATGCGGTTTTCAATTTTGAAGGCTTTAACAAAAGCGGAAGCATCTCTCGTGGAATTGGTTTTGGTAACACCCAGGATTTAGCTGTAAACTCCAATTTGGTACTTCAACTATCAGGTAAACTAAATAATGAAATTGAAATTTTAGCGGCTATTTCTGATGATAATATCCCTATACAGCCTGAGGGGAATACACAGCAAATTAATGATTTTGATAAGGTTTTTATCCAGCTTAAGCGAAAAGGAACCACCGTTATAGCCGGAGACTATGAGTTGCGTAAACCCGATAGTTATTTTACCAACTATTTTAAAAGAACCCAAGGCGTATTTGCTTCAAATAATTTTAAAGATAAAAAGGGGAACGAATATGAGACTGGTTTTGCTGGCGCAGTTGCCAAAGGCAGATCAGCCAAAAACTTATTTGATGGCATAGAAGGCAATCAAGGTCCTTATAGATTAACAGGAAATAATGGCGAACAATTTGTTATTGTTATATCGGGTACCGAAAGAGTTTTTTTAGATGGAAATTTACTATTGAGAGGCCAAGACAATGATTATGTGATGGATTACAATACTGCCGAGCTCTCTTTCACAACCAAAAGACTCATCACCAGAAATTCAAGAATTATTGTAGAATTTGAATATTCTGATAAGGTTTTTGCCCGCAGCTTATTTCAGCTCGACCAAAGTTATAAGAGTAAAAAACTAAAGCTAGGATTTAATTATTATTCAGAGCAAGATAATCCAGACAGGCCATTTTTACAAAGTTTAAATGATAGCCAAAAGCAATTTTTACAAGAAATAGGGAACCAAACAAACAACGCAGTTTTTCCAAATGTAGATAGCATTGTATTTAATGAAAATGAAATTCTATACAAAAAGATAGATACGCTAGGATTTAAAGCTGTTTACGTTTATGCCACACAACCCAACCAAGCAAAATATAGAGTGGGTTTCACATTTGTAGGCAGCAACAAAGGAAATTATAAGATTAACACAAATTCTCTAGCCAATGGAAGGGTATATATTTTTACTCCGCCCATAAATGGATTTTTACAAGGAGATTATGCGCCCGTTAGCTTATTAATTACACCAAAAAAACAACAATTAATTACGCTTAACGCTGATTATAAACTAAGCGCTAAAACCAGTGTATTTTCTGAAGTTGCCTTGAGTGATAATGATTTGAACCTTTACTCTGATGTACAAAACGAGCAGAATAAAGGCATGGCTTACAAATTAATACTTCAAGATAAACGACTTTTAAAAGGAACAGATTCTACCGGATTAAAGTTGAATAGCAGATTAAGCTATGAGTACGTAACCCAACAATTTAAGCCCTTAGAGAGGTATAGACCGGTAGAGTTTGATAGGGACTTTAATTTTAGAGGGACCACCTTACAAATCTCCAATGAATATTGGAGCACTTTAAGTTTGCAACTTTTTAAATCAGATGTAAAACAGCTTACCTATAATTTATCAAGTTTTATTAGAGGGCAAAGTTATGATGGCTTACAACAAGGCTTGGGCATCAATTACCAAAATAACGGTTATAAGTTAAGCTACATTGCAAGCTTGCTAAACGCATCAACAGCAATTGATAAAGGCAATTTCTTAAAACAAAAATTTAGCTTGGCTAAACTTTATAAAACCATAGAAGGAGGTTTTCTTTTTGAACAAGAAAACAATAAAACTAAGAATCAACTAACAGATACGCTAACTTTCCAATCTTTTGCATTTAGGCAATATGATGTCTTTTTAAAATCGGCTGAGAAAGCCAAAAGAGAGTTTTTACTGCAATATAACCAGCGATTTGATGATTTACCTATTGACACTAAGTTACAAGCCTACAGTAAAGCAAATACTTTTACCGGTAAACTTATTTTAAGCAAAAACGTTAAATCCTCTTTGGCGGTTAATGCCACTTACAGATCTTTAACTTATGCAAATAACAGCTCCATTAACAAAAATGAAGAAACACTTTTAGGTCGGGTTGATTATAATTTCTCGGCAGTAAAAGGCTTATTCAATCTTAACTCTTTTTATGAATTAGGTACGGGACAAGAGGCTAAAAGAGAATTTATTTATTTAGAAGTTGCTGCCGCACAAGGAGTTTATTCTTGGAATGACTATAATGGGAATGGCATTAAAGAATTAAATGAGTTTGAGATTTCAAAATATCCTGATCAAGCCAGATACATTAAAGTTTTTAGACCTAATAACGAGTTTATCAGATCTAACTTCACCAATATTAATCAAACATTAACCATTAATCCTGCTTCGGTTTTTAAAAACAAACAAGCTAAATTCTCCTCGTTTATAGCTAAACTTTCTAACATCACTTCTTTAAGAATTGATAAGAAAGTGTTAGCCGGCGATGGAATTCTTTTTAACCCTTATCAAACAGAAGTTGATGGCAATGATTTAATAGCGCTAAACTCATTTATGAGAAATACTTTGTTTTTTAACAGAGCTAACCCTGTTTTTGGTTTTGATATTAATATTCAAAAAACCGGCAGCAAGCTATTGTTAACTAATGGTTTTGATAGCCGAGACCGACAAGAACAGGGCTTACGTTTAAGATGGAATTTTATCAGAAAAAGTAACTTTATTGTTCAAATAAATCAGGGTAATAAAAATTTTAGTTCCGAATTATTTACCGAAAGAAACTACCAAATAAATTACTTATCCCTTCAACCCGAGTTTGGTTATCAGTTTAGCACAGATTTTAAAACCACTTTAATACTTAATTTAATGAATCAAAAAAATGAAGCCTCTTTTGGTGGCGAGAAAACTTTTAACACCAAATTAGGCACAGAATTAAGGTATAATTTAATCAAAAAAGGAACGGTTTCGGCTCAGTTAAACCTCATCAATAATAAATTTGAAGGGAAAAATAATTCGGCAATAGCCTATGAATTATTAGACGGCTTGCAACCAGGCAGCAATACCACGTGGTCGGCAGGTTTTCAAAGAACCATTTCTAATGGCATTCAATTAAATTTTACTTATGAGGGAAGAAAGTCGAATGAAATAAAAACCATTCATACTGGGGGGCTGCAAGTAAGAGCTTATTTTTAAACTTTTGTGAAAATAAAAAAGCTCGGGATTTTATTCAAAACCCGAGCTTTACATAAATATGTTTTAGAACTATTTTAAAGCAAATGTCCCTCTTCCCATGGTATAACCGTCTGCATAAAGAATTACAGTGTAATTACCAGATATAAAAGGACTTCTATTATTCCAATCTATTGTGAAATTTTTAGCTTCTCCGCTAAATTCAAGAGCAGTTTTATAAGTGTATTGTAACTCTTGCTCGTTAGCTACAAACGTACCGCCTTCACCAGTAATTAAATTTCCGGCAGGGTCTAAAATTCTCATATAAATATCGTGAATCCCTTTTTCTGCAATTGGATTGGTATTAATGGTGAAATTAACTTTAATTTTTTGAGCTGTACTTGCTTTGGTAGACGCTATTTCCTTACCACTGCTTTTACTTCTAAATGCCCCAATTTGTAGTGCAGATGTTTTAATTGCAGCACCCGCTTTAACTTTAACAAATAAAGAATCATTCTTTTTACTCAAATTATCTGCAAGTTGTTTCACACTTGTTACAGTAGTTTTTAAGCTATCTCTCTCTCCAGTTAGCAAAGCATTTTGCTTTTGCAGTTGATCTATATCGCCTGTATATTTATTCACAAAATACCGCAATTGTTTTACGTCTTCTTTAGCTTTTGCCAATTCTCCTGCAGTTAATTGCCCTTTACCTAAAGCAACCCTTAACTGTGCAATTTTAGCTTTCAACTCTTCATCCTTTACTTTTAGTTCTTCAGACAATTGCCCTGTAGAACTATTTGCCTGCTCTAACTCGGTTTCTAATTTCTCTAGTTCTGTTTGTAAAGCTGTTTTGTCATCATTAACCGTGACCACTCTTTGATCGCTTTTGTTTTTTTGAAAGAAAAGATAAACATTGGTTCCTAAAAGCGCTACAATTACCGCAATAAGAAAGTAGATTTTGTTTGTATCCTTCTTCTTTTGCCCTTGATTTTCCATTTTTTTCTAATTTATTGTTTATAAAAATCACAATTATTGTTCCAAAAAGTCTTAAAAATAATTAGAATTCCTTTCTGAAAACTTGTTGTTAAATATGCTGTAAACGAAATTAAAGTCGCTAACAATATTTTCGCCTCTAAGTTAATTTTTTAAATTTATTAAATAAATATTTTTTTGATTGCCAATTTCCTTTTTTTGTTTTGTTAAGTATTGTACTCAAATTTTAGAAATTCAATATATTAAAAGCTTTACATCAGATTATCTATATTTGATCGTTAAAGTCAAAATCAAAATTTATAAATGAAGTTTTTCAATTACTTATCCTCGGCACTGTTATTAACTCTATTTTTTAATAATATTCAGGCGCAGCAATCTATTATTCCTAAAAGAGAATTTAGAGGTGTTTGGGTAGCTACAGTGGTGAATATAGATTGGCCAACCAAGCCCGGATTAACCACAAAACAGCAAAAAGATGAATTTATAAAATTATTAAATGAACATCAGCGACAAGGCATAAACGCGATTATGTTTCAAATAAGACCCGCAACCGATGCTTTTTATGCAAAGAGTGAGGAGCCATGGTCACAATATTTAACCGGAAAGCAAGGGCAAGCTCCAAACCCATTTTATGATCCCTTACAATTTGCGATAGAAGAATGCCATAAAAGGGGGATGGAATTACATGCTTGGTTTAACCCATATAGAGCCTCATTTGACGGAAAAGAAGAAAACATCAGCTCAAACCATATTACCAAGAATAAGCCAGAGTGGTTTTTTAAATATGATGGCAAAAAATTATTTAATCCGGGTTTACCCGAAGTAAGAGCCTACATCAACAAAATTATTTTAAACGTAGTAGATAATTATGATATAGACGGAGTACACTTTGATGATTATTTTTATCCTTACGCTATTATAGGGCAAGTGATTGATGATACAGAAGCCTTTATTCTATATAATAATGGCATTAAAGACATTAAGGATTGGCGACGTTACAATGTAGATGAATTAATTCATCAATTAAGTGATAGCATTCATGCACACAAAGCCTATATGAAATTTGGGATTAGCCCATTTGGAATTTGGAAAAACAAATCACAAGACCCACAAGGTTCTGAAACTTTTGGGGGAGACTCTTATTATGGCTTATATGCCGATTCTAAGAAATGGGTGCAAGAAGGTTGGGTAGATTATATAAACCCACAAATTTACTGGTCATTTGAAACCAAGGCGGCTCCATACAACAAGTTAGTTGATTGGTGGAGTGAAAACAGTTTTGGAAGACATTTGTACATAGGCCATGGTGCTTACCGAGTTAACGCAACAAAAGATCTAAGTTGGAAAAGTCCAACTCAATTTACCCGTCAAATTTCTTATAACAGATTAAACTCTAGAGTGCAAGGAAGTGTGTTTTTTAGTTCAAAATCTTTAACCAATAACCCCTTAGGTATTGCAGATACTTTGGCTAAAAAATATTACAGAAGCCTTTCTTTACCTCCTTTAATGCTATGGTTAGATTCAGTTGCACCTAACAAACCACAAAATTTACTCGCCGTAGAAGATGATAAAGGAATTCTTTTAAGTTGGAAACTGCCTTTAGTTTCTAAAACTATTGGAAAAGATAAAACTTATGGCTTTGTAGTATACAGATTTGATGAAGGTAGCCCAATGAATCTAGACGATGCAAGTAATATGAAAGCAATTTATTATGGCGATATTACTTCATGGGAAGATAGAGGTGTAGAAAAAGGAAAGACTTACGCGTACGTGGTAACCACTTTAGACAGGGTTAAAAATGAGAGCGAACCCTCTACACCCTTCATTATATCAGTTAAAACAGGAAAGACTAACCCCAAACCATAAAATAACTCTCAGTAAAATAATTCGAAATATTTTATAATTAAACTTGTTACTAGAAGACAGAACATTTCGTCTTTTTTTTATTTAGTTTTAAAGCATTATTTATTGAGATAAAACGTTAATGATAGCTGTGACAACAGAGTTCGAAAAATTTAAGGATATGTTAAAAAAGGTTTTTTTAGGAATATTTATTACAGCTACTTTAGCTTGTAATGCAGCTCCGTGGATAAATAACAGTCCTAGGGTGAATAAAGAAGTGCCGGGTTCTAATAATTTAAAGCCTGATCCTCAACAAGCACTAATTACCAAAGAAATAGCCACATTAGTAACCTCTTTCAATTATAAAAAAGTTGAATTGAATGATTCTATGGGTTCTGTAATTTTCGACAATTACATCAAGGGAATGGACCCTAATAAAAGCTACTTTTTAGCTACTGATGTAACTGATTTTGAACAATACAGAAAAACATTTGATGATGATTTAAAAGCTGGAGATTTAACTCCGGCATTCTATATGTTTAATGTTTATCAAAAAAGATATAATGAGAAGCTGAGTTTTTCTGTGAAAGCATTAGATCAAAATTTTGACTTTACTAAGAATGAGTCTTATGTATATGATAGGGAAAAACTGCCTTGGTTTAAAAACGATGCAGAAAGCAATCAATCATGGACTAAGAAAGTGAAGTATGATTTTGTAAACTTAAAGTTGGCAAAAAAGACCGATAAAGAAATTAAGGACGCATTAAAGAAGAGGTATGAAAACCTTATCAGCCAATCAAATAAGATCAATAATCAGGATGCTTTTCAGGTAATTATGACGGCCTTTACAGAGTCTATTGACCCACATACCAGCTATTTTAATCCAGCGAATGCCGCTAATTTTAACATAGATATGGCCAGGTCTTTAGAAGGAATTGGCGCAACATTAGCCTCAGAAAACGAATTTGTAACTATTAAAAGTGTAGTAACAGGCGGCCCAGCTGATAAAAGCAAACAAATAAAAATTGATGATAAAATTATTGGCGTTGCACAAGCTGATGAAGATTTTGTAGATGTAGTTGGCTGGCGTTTAGATAATGCCATATCATTAATCAGAGGTAAAAAAGGCACTACCGTACGACTTAAAATTTTATCTAAAGATCAAGATCTTTCTGCCACACCAAAAATTGTACAAATGGTGCGTGAGAAAATCATCCTTGAAGATCAATCGGTAAAGAAAACTATTAAATCTATACAAAGAGACGGCAAAACCTACACTTATGGCATTATAGAAATTCCTGCTTTTTATGCAGATTGGAAAGCCATGCAAGCAGGCGATGCCAATTATAAATCAACAACCAGAGATGTGAAATTAATATTAGATTCTTTAAAAAGCCAAAACATTGACGGAATAATTATAGATGTACGTAGCAATGGCGGTGGTTCTTTATTAGAGGCTATAGAGCTTACTGGCTTATTTATTAAAACTGGCCCAGTAGTGCAGGTACGTGATTTACGCAACCGAGTTGAGGTAGATAAAGATGAAAATCCATCTGTAAGTTGGACGGGTCCTTTGGCTGTAATGACAGATCGTTTTAGTGCTTCGGCATCAGAAATTTTTGCTGGTGCAATACAAGATTATGGTCGCGGAATTGTCATCGGTAATACCACTTATGGCAAGGGAACGGTACAATCTGCTATTGATATGAAAAGGGTGAACCCAGATTTAGGTGATAGAGGCGGACAAATAAATTTAACAACAGGTAAGTTTTATCGCATCAGCGGAAGCTCAACCCAACATAAAGGCGTAGTGCCAGATATTGAATTTCCTACTGTTTTTCCAGCAGATAAATATGGCGAGAGTTCTGAAAAAGCAGCACTTCCGTGGGATGAAATTAAAAGCAGTAATTACACAAAATATACTGATTTAATTAGCTCCATTGCTTTATTAAAAGCCTCCCATGATACAAGAATGAAGAGTAGTAAAGAGTTCAATTACTTATTACAGGATATTACAGAGTTTAAAAAGAGAGATACAGAAGTTTCTCTTCCGTTAAATGAGCAAGCTTTAAGAAAACAACGCGATGAATTGGAATTAAAAAACTTTGAGCGTGAAAATCAAAGAAGAGTTTCTAGAGGATTAGCCGCATTAAAGAAAGGTGAATCTAAACCTGCAAAAGAAGAAAATTACGACTTTGTGAGAGATGAAACATTGCAAATCGTTACTGACTTTATATCAGACCCTAAAGTGGCAAAAAACATAAAACTATAATTCAATCCCGGCCTTATCCGCCGGGATTTTTTGTATCAAAAAGGTTATATAGTTTTTGATACTACCTCTCTAAATTTTGATTTATTGTTTGTTAACTTAAACAAAAAAATAAATCCAATGGATAGAAGAAAATTCCTTATCAAAACCTCGGTAGCTGGCTTGGCTGCCACCTCTCTAGCTTCTACTTCTTTTAAAGCAAGTGAAATTCAATCATCAGGGCAAACCGAAAATAATTTATTTAAAGATAATTTTGAGCTCAATGAAGTGACCATAGATCAATTGCAGCAAATGATGAAAGAGGGGAAATTAACTTCAAAATCTATCACCCAGCTTTATTTAAAAAGAATTGATGCCATTGATAAAAAAGGACCAGCCATTAACTCAGTGATAGAAATTAATCCTGATGCTTTAAAAATTGCCGAGGAAATGGATAAAGAACGCAAAGCGGGGAAACTTCGTGGCCCAATGCATGGCATCCCAGTTTTAATTAAAGATAATATTGACACCGCCGATAAAATGATGACCACTGCTGGCGCAACCGCTTTAATAGGAAACATTGCGAGTGAAGATGCTTTTGTAGTTAAAAAACTTAGAGCCGCTGGGGCCGTTTTATTAGGCAAAACCAATTTAAGCGAATGGGCAAATTTCCGTTCTACCCGCTCAACCAGTGGTTGGAGCAGCCGTGGTGGACAAACCCGAATGCCTTATATTTTAGATAGAAATCCATCTGGCTCTAGCGCAGGAACCGGAGCTGCGGTAGCTGCAAATTTATGTGCCATAGGAATTGGCACAGAAACCGATGGTTCTATTATCTCTCCAGCTTCTATTAATGGATTAGTGGGTATTAAACCCACTGTTGGATTAATAAGTCGCAGCGGAATTATTCCAATTTCTGCAACACAAGATACCGCCGGCCCAATGGGACGTACGGTTAAAGATGCCGCTATATTTTTAGGCGTTTTAGCCGGAATAGATGCTAAAGATTCTATTACTCAAGAGAGTAAAGGCAAAGCAAAAACAGATTATACTTTAGGCCTAGATCCTGGCGCATTAAAAGGGAAAAAAATTGGCGTTGAACGCTCTACCTTTACCCGTAGAAATGAAGATGTAATTGCGCTGTTTAGAGAAAATATTGAGCTTTTAAAAGCCCAGGGCGCTATCATTGTAGAAATAGATTTGAATAGCAAAGTAAATGCTGCTTTAGGTAATGCAGAAACCGAAGTACTGCAATTTGAGTTTAAAGATGGCGTAAATAAATATTTAGCGAGCGCCAATGCAAAAGTGAAAACTATAGCAGATGTAATTGCATTTAACAATGCAAATAAGGAAACTACCATGCCTTATTTTAAGCAAGAAACCCTAATAGCGAGTAATGCCAAAGAAGGTTTAAATAGCCAAGCCTATAAAGATGCGGTGGAAAAACTTATAAAATCTAGGTCTATTATTAACGATTTGATGAAAGAAAATCAATTAGATGCGCTTTGCGGCGTAAGTAACGGCCCATCAACTTGCATAGATAATATTAATGGAGATTACGGTACAGGGTTTTCATTTTCCGGTCCGGCGGCCACAGCAGGTTATCCTCATATTACTTTACCAATGGGCATGTTACATGGCTTACCTGTTGGGATTTCTTTTGTAGCAGGCGCTTATCAGGAAGCAGAAATTATTAAAATTGCTTATGCTTTTGAGCA